>CAYSXG010000128.1:0-2563 GCA_964434895.1 uncultured Solibacteraceae bacterium
AAGAAGGACGGCACCGTCACCGCCGGCAACGCCTCGGGCATCAACGACGGCGCCGGGGCCCTGGTGCTGGCCTCGGAGTCCGCCGCCGCGGGCAGGAGGCCCATCGCCCGAATCCTCGGTTTCGCCCAGGCGGGGGTGGATCCGGCGGTCATGGGCCTGGGCCCCGTGCCCGCCATCCGTCGCCTCGTGGAGAAGACCGGCGTGAAGCTTTCGGACATCGACGTCTTCGAGCTGAACGAGGCCTTCGCGGCCCAGAGCCTCGGCGTCCTGGCGGAGCTTCCGGAGATCGATCCGGCCAAGGTGAACCTGCGGGGCGGGGCCATCGCCATCGGCCATCCCATCGGGGCCAGCGGCACCCGCGTCCTCGTCACCCTCCTGCACCTCCTCCAGGACGAGCAGAAGAGGCTGGGCGTCGCGGCCCTCTGCATCGGCGGGGGCCAAGGGGTCGCCATGCTGGTGGAACGGCTCTAATCCCGGTCTTCGATGATCACCCTCACCCACGTCGGCAAGCAGTACGATCGCATCCGCTCGGCCCTGAGCGACGTGAGCTTCCACGTGGAGGCGGGGGAATTCGTCTTCCTTACGGGACCCAGCGGGGCGGGGAAGTCCACCCTCCTCAAGCTCATCTTTCGCGAGCAGGTCCCCTCCACCGGGGAGATCCAGGTGGCCGGCCACCGGCTGGGCAGCATGCCGGAAAAGGAGGTGCCGATCCTTCGGCGCAAATTGGGGGTCGTGTTCCAGGACTTCAAGCTCATCCGCAGCCGGACGGTCTTCGAGAACGTGGCCTTCGTGCTGAAGATCCTCGGCCTCAGCCGCAGCGAACAGAAGTCCCGCACCTTCCGGGCCCTGAAGATGGTGGGCCTGCAGCACAAGCTCTCGGACTATCCCCTGCAGCTCTCCGGTGGTGAGCAGCAGCGGGTGGCCATCGCCCGGGCCCTCGTGAACGACCCCCTCGTACTGCTGGCGGACGAGCCTACGGGCAACCTGGACCCCGAGCTGGCCCAGGAGATCATGGCCCTTTTCGAGCGCATCAATGGTCAGGGCACCACGGTCCTGGTGGCCACCCACGACCGCAACCTCATCCAGGGTGTCCGCAAGCGCGTACTGGGCCTGGAGCATGGCCGCATGGCCTTCGACCAGCCCGCCCCGGCGAGCACGGTGCTGGTCTAGTAAAGAAAGGCCATGGAGATCCCGAAGAAGGTGCCCAGCACCACGGGCCAGTAGAGGAGTTTGGGGAGCGCATTGTCCCGCCGGTGCAGCAGGCCGTCCTCCCCCAGGGAGAAGGCCAGGGCGTTCACGGCCACCAGGAGGATGATGGCGTACATGACGAAGTAGAAGTATTCCAGGTAGATGAGCCCACTGGCCGCCAGGCGGCTCCGCAGGTTGATCTGGGCGTAGACCACGGGGAAGAGCAGGGTGGCGGCGGCCCTCAGGATGTCCGTGGCCTTGAAGCCGGTGGCGGCCACCTTCTCCTTGATCTTGGTACCGGCCATGAGGAGGGTGAAGAGCAGGCAGGCCACCACGAGGACCGGCAGCATGGTGGAAATGAAGGGGTCCAAAAACTTGCGTCCCAGGATGAACTGGAAGCAGAGCTCTGGGGCCTGTTCCTGCCCGGCGAAGGCGGCGATGCCGAAATTGGTGGAGTAGCTCTTCTCGATGAATCCGAAGTAGCTCCGCTTCTGGGTCCACCCCGGGATCACCAGATCCTTGTCGATGCCCGGCAAGGCCGCGGGGTTCAACAGCTGGTAGGCCTCCAGGTCCGGCACCAGTACTTCGTTGGTGTCGAAATCCTTCGGCCAGAGGCGGAATCGAATCACGGCCTGATCGAAGGGGTACTTGTGATTGGTCTCGAAGCGCTGACGCAGGGTGGCCTTGAAGGTCCACTCCACCACCTCCGTGTCCCCGTCCTTGCGGCGGAAGACCTCCTTGAGATCGGCGGATTCCGCGTCGGGAAAGGAGAAGCCCGGGCTCAGATGGGCCTGGGTCTTGGTGTCGTACTTCTGCCAGACGTGGCCCGTGGCCACCACGTCGTTGGAGCCCCCGAATCGGAGGGTCTCCAGGTGCAGACCCGTGGGAACGCGGGTAACTTCCACCTTCTTGAACCCCGACGTGACGAAGCCCTTGGTTCGGAAGTACTTGTTGAGGCTATCCCGGTCCACCATGGGAATGGCGGTGTCCGCCGGCGGATCCGGCAGCACCAGGGTCAGGGACCAGAGCAGGCCGATGCCCCCGGCGAAAAGGGTCGAGATCAGGACCTTCCACTTCCAGAGCTGGGCCGCCTCTCCCGTGAGCACCCGGAAGTGCAGCAGTCCGCCCACCGCCAGGAGGGCCATGAGGGTGCAGGCCAGGTTCACGATATCCCTTCGGACGCGGATGGGGCTGGGGGCCAGCTCGGTCTTGAAGAGCGCCGCCCCCAGGGTCCAGTGGCTGGTCGGGATGGGTTCGATGAAGACCATCACCGGCAGATTGGCCAGGCTGCTGACGGTTTCCACGTGGCCCCGGCGCCCCCCTAAGGCCAGGGCCGCCAGCTCCTTTCGGGCCGCTTCGTCGAGGCCCTCTGCCT
>CAYSXG010000128.1:2573-7807 GCA_964434895.1 uncultured Solibacteraceae bacterium
TTCGGGACGTTTGGTGGGTGCCCGGTGCCCCCTCCGCGAGGTTTTTCTGCCGGCTGCCCAGGTCTTCCCGGGGGTGGGCCAGGTAGGTCCCCTTGGGGGACTTGAGGAAGCCGTAGCCCGTGCGTCCCAGGGACAGGGTGGAAATGATCTTCCGGATTCCGTCCATGGAGAGATCGATGCGCACCTGCCCGTCGGGGCCCGCCTGGGTGGAGCCGGGCCGCTTGAAGTGCACGTGGTAGCCGGCGGTCAGCTGATGGGTGGTCTGGCTGAAGTGGGGATCGTCCCAGCCTTCTGCGGCCATGCCCTTGCGGTACCAGTCCGTGATGGAGTAGTCGATCTGGGCGTCCATCATGTAGTTCCGCAGGCCCGCCGCCTCCCGCACCACGTAGGGGCCGTAGAGCTTGGTCTTCCCGTCCAGGGCGTAGGGGGAGTAGAGGACGCCCATGCGGAAGGCCGAAGGGACCCCGTCCAGCTCCTTTCGGACGCGGGCCGGGATGTCCTGGGGCTCCAGCTTTCCGGAATTGAGGTCGGCGGCGATGGCCTGCACCGCCGGCATCAGCGTGCGAAGCCGGGCGTCGATGGCCGCCGCGGCCCGTTGGGCCTCCTCGCTGCCCACCTTGAGGGCCGTCTCCCCCAGTTGGCGCTGTCGGTTGATCAGGGTGAGGACCTGGGTCAGCAGGGCGAAGGCCAGCAGGATGGCCGCGCCGAAGGTCAGGCGGCGCAGGGCGAGGGACCCGAGCGGAGACGGCATGGATGGCTCCGAAATGAAGATCGTGGTGGGGGAACCCCTCCACCATGCCCGAACTGGATCCGAAATGCCGCAGGAGACGGGGGCGTGTAGGCTATCCTCCATGGCCCAGCCCCTCACCGACGCCCGATTCCTGATCTCCGCCTCCGACGTCGGCCAGCTGGGGGTCTGCCATGCGGAGGTGGCCTTCGTGGGGCGCTCGAACGTGGGGAAATCCTCCCTCCTGAACGCGCTGGCCCATCAGAAACAGCTGGCCCGCGTCTCCAAGACCCCCGGCCGCACCCGGCTCATCAACGTCTTCCTCACGGGGCCGGACCGATGGATCGTGGACCTGCCGGGCTACGGCTTCGCCACGGGGCCGGCCAAGGAAAGGGAGGGCTGGGAGGCCATGATCGGCGGCTACCTCACGGGCCGGAAGACCCTGCGCATGGTCTACGTCCTGGTGGACGCGGAGGTGGGTCCCACCAAGCTGGACCACGGCATGATCGAGTGGCTGCGCAGCGCCGACCTGCCCTACCGGGTGGTGGCCACCAAGGCCGACCAGGTCAAGCCCAGCCGGGCCCTCAAACAGCGCAAGGACGCGGCCGCGGCCCTCGGCCTCGCGGCCACGGACATCGCTTGGGTGAGCAGCGCCAAGGGGGTCGGGATCCCCGAGCTGCGCCAAGAAGTGGCCCGCATGCTGGATCTCTGACCCCGCCGGGTGGCGAAGCAGGCTCCAGTGGAGCCTGCGGAGCCGGGACCCGGCGAGGGTCAGAATAACGTGGGAGTGGGCCGACACTCCGGAGCCTGCGGAGCCGGGACCCGGCCGGATTCGCCGTGGTGCGGGGGCCCCGCTGCGCGCGCGGACGCGCTCCGCGACCCGCATCCACGGCGAGGGTCAGAATAACGTGGGAGTGGGCCGACACTCCGGAGCCTGCGGAGCCGGGACCCGGCCTGATTCGCCGGGGTGCGGGGACCCCGCTGCGCGCGCGGACGCGCTTCGCGACCCGCATCCGCGGCGAGGGTCCGCGGGAGATCCGCGCAGGAACTTCGGGCTTGCGGGGTCCCGGCCCCTCGGTGAGGCTGGAAGGATCTTCCCCCTTCGATTCGGATGGCCCCATGAAGCCCACGCCCGCCCTCGTCTCCCTCGTCGTCCTGGCCTCGAGCCTGGCCTGTCACCACAAGGCCCTGGACGTGCGGACGACCGTTCCCCAGGTGCGGGCGGAAGTGGAAAGAGGGGACGGGGAGTGGGTCTATTCCCTGTGGTTGCCCAATCCCGGCGGCGGCGAGGCCTGGCGAGCCGAGAGCCCGGAGGGCCTGGGCCTGGCGGTGACGGACTCCCGGCCGGAGACCCTGGTGCGGTGGCGGCAGCCCCTGGGCGCCTACCGGGACCGGCCCTTCGCGATCAACCTCCGCCAGGGGACCGAGACCTACCCCATTCAGGTGGACGCGGCCCGTTCCTCCTGGTCCCAGTCCCTGCGCCGGACCCTGGTCGTGGTGGAAGGGCTCATGCGTGGGCACATCGTCTGGCCCACGTAGGGGGCCTCAACCGGTCTGCGGTGGTCTGGAATTTGGCAAAAGGGGAAGCGACGCGAACGTGGTCTGCCCTGGGATGCGGCTTTTCATGAAAACGGCCTGGAAATGGTGGGAAAAGAATCCATCCTGAGGGGGCTATGGGCACCCAGCTCAGCTTGGATCCCGGGGCGGCGAGTCCCCTCTACCTTCAGCTCCAGCGGGGCCTGCGTAGCCTCATCCAGCAAGGGGAGTGGCGCCCGGGCATGAGGCTGCCGGCGGTGCCGGAGCTGGCCGAGCGCTTCGAGGTCCATCGGCTGACGGTGCTGAAGGCCCTGGCGGGCCTCAAGCGCACCGGGTGGGTGCAGACCGTGCAGGGGAGGGGCAGCTTCGTGGCCGCCCGCCTGCCGGAGGCCCCGGCCCTCCGCTCTGAAAGTGCTTTCCCCTTCGAGGGTTCCCCCATGCTGGCTTCGGAACGGGAGCTGGGACCCTGGCTGGGGGAGACCCTCGAGCGGGCCCAGGATCGCCACCTCATCAGCTTCAGCGCCGGCTTCCCCCCCGCGGACCTCATCCCCGCCGACGAGCTGCGCCGTCTCACGGCCCAGGTCCTGCGGGACCTGGGCCCCGAGGCCTGGAGTTACGCCAGCCCTGCCGGCCACCGGCCCTACCTGGACGCGGTGGCCCAGTGGCTGGCCTCCGAAGGGGAGCCCATCGACGAGGGCTGGGGCATCCGGGCCCTCCCGGGGGCCCAGGCGGGCCTGGCTTTGGCGGTGGAGGCCCTCACGGTGCCCGGGGACAAGGTGCTGGTGGAAAGCCCCTGCTACGTCGGGGCCCTGGCCCTCCTCAAGGCCCTGGGACGGGAGGCCGTGCCGGTGCCCGTGGATGGCCAGGGCCTGGACCCGGAACGCCTGGCCTCGGTGCTGCAACGGGAGGACGCCAAGCTCCTCTTCACGGTGCCCAGCTTCCAGAACCCCACGGGGATGACCCTCTCCAAG
Organism: uncultured Solibacteraceae bacterium; assembly: GCA_964434895.1. Taxonomy (GTDB): domain Bacteria; phylum Acidobacteriota; class Holophagae; order Holophagales; family Holophagaceae; genus CAYSXG01. The sequence continues at coordinate 5,808 of CAYSXG010000128.1, forward strand.
GCTCGGCGGGAGCGGGTGGCGGCCCTCACCCGGGCCCACGGCGTCCTCGTGGTCACGGATTCGGCCTACGGGGACCTGCGCTTCACGGGCCAGTCCCTGCCCCCCTTCCGGCGCCTTCCGGAGGCGGGCCACGTCATCCACGTGGGCACCTTCTCCAAGTCCCTGGCCGGGGGTCTGCGCCTGGGCTACCTCATCGCCCAGGAGGAGCTGCTCCGCCGCATGGGCCCCATCCAGGAGGTCCAGACCATCGCCCTGCCCACGCTCACCCAGGCAGTAGCGGCCCGCTTCCTGGAGACCGGGGGCTTCAAGCGCCACGTCACCCGCCTGCGGCGGGCCCTCAAGGAGCGCCGGGACGCCATGGTGGAGGCCCTGGCCGAGCACTTCCCCCGGGAGACCGAATTCACCGAACCCAAGGGGGGCATGCACCTGTGGGTGGTGCTGCCCGAGGGCTGCTCGGCCCTGGACCTCCACCGCGAGGCCCTGGGCCAGGGCATCGGCTTCGCGCCGGGCCCCCTCTTCTTCGCGGACCGGCGCGGCACCAACTGCCTCCGCCTCAACTTCTCCACCCACGCGCCGGACGTCACCCGGGAGGCCATCGGCCGCCTGGGCCAGCTGGTGCACCGCCTCGAATCCAGCCGCAGGAGCGCCTCATGAGCATCGCCACCCCCACCGCCCTCCGGATCCTTCCCTCCGCCCATCCCGCCAGCGACGCCGAGCGCGCCGAGCGCATGAAGAACCCCGGCTTCGGGCGGGTCTTCACGGACCACATGGTGGTGATCCCCTACCGCGAAGGGGAGGGCTGGGGCACCGGCGAGCTGAGGGCCTACGGCCCCCTGAGCCTGGACCCCGCCGCCAGCGTGCTCCACTACGGGCAGGCCATCTTCGAAGGCTTCAAGGCCTACCACCAGCCCGACGGGGGCATCCGCTCCTACCGCCCGCTGGAGAATGCCCGGCGCTTCAACCGCAGCGCCCGGCGCCTGGCCATGCCCGAGCTGCCCGAGGAGCTCTTCATCCAGGCCGCCGACGAGCTCATCCGCATGGATGCCAAGTGGGTGCCCACGGCGGTGGGGGAGAGCCTCTACCTGCGTCCCCTGATGATCGCCACCGAGGGGGCCCTGGGGGTGCGTCCCAGCAAGGAGTACCTCTTCGTCCTCTTCGCCAGCCCCAGCGGGGCCTACTTCCCCCAGGGGGTCAAGCCGGTGGCGGTCTGGATCAGCGAGGACTACGTGCGGGCCGCCCCCGGAGGCACCGGCTTCGCCAAGTGCGCCGGCAACTACGCCGCCAGCCTGCTGGCCCAGCGGCAGGCGGTGGCCGAGGGCTGCGACCAGGTGGTCTGGCTGGACGCCGTGCATCGGACCTACATCGAAGAGATGGGCGGCATGAACATCTTCTTCGTCCTGCAGGAGGGGGGGCGGCCCGTGGTGGTCACGCCGGAGCTCACGGGCACCCTGCTGCCGGGGATCACCCGCCTGAGCCTGCTGGACATGGCCAAGGAACTGGGTCTCGGGGCCGAGGAACGCAAGATCACCATGGCCCAGTGGCGCGAGGCCGCCGCGGACGGGTCCATGACCGAAGCCTTCGCCTGCGGCACCGCCGCCGTCATCACCCCCATCGGGGAGGTGAAGTCCGCCCACGGGGGCTGGAAGATCAACGAGGGCCAGATGGGCCCCGTGGCGGCCCAGCTCCGGGAGGCCCTCCTCGCCATCCAGCACGGCCTGGCCCCGGACTCCCACGGCTGGATGCACGTCGTGCGCTAAGTATTCATTGACCGGCCCACCCCGCCCAGGCACACTGGTGGGCCTGACACTCTTGGAGTCGGACCCTTAGCTCATCTGGTTAGAGCATCAGACTTTTAATCTGAGGGTGCTGGGTTCGAGTCCCAGAGGGTCCACCACAACGGGGCTATCGTCTAGGGGTTAGGACACCGCCCTTTCACGGCGGTAACACGGGTTCGAATCCCGTACGGGCTACTCTTCATATGAAAGTGACGCGAAAAGTAC
>CAYSXG010000129.1:0-7781 GCA_964434895.1 uncultured Solibacteraceae bacterium
CGGGATCGCGGCCGTATTTCGAGAGCGCGTCGTAGGTGCCCTCGGGATTGCTGCTGGTCACCCGCTGGCCGCCGCGCACCTGCTTGAGCGCGGACTCGAACGCCTTCGCGGTGACGCCCGCCTCGCGCAGCGTCTTCGCCGTCGTCGAGTCGCCCTTCTCCTCGATCATCGCGAGCACGACGTGCTCGACGCTGACGTAGTCGTCCTTCATCTTCTTGCGCTGCTCGTCGGCGGAGACGAGCAGACGGGAGAGGCGCTGCGAGACGTAGACCTGGCCCGGCTCCGATCCCGGGCCGCTCACTCGCGGCGGCCGCGGCCCTGGTTCTGGTGGGCTTGGGCCTTCTTGGGGGATGGGGGCGCCTGGAGGCCCGCCTTCGGGCAGAGGAACAGGCCGTGCGGGGCATGGACCGCCAGGCCCAGGCGGAGCGCCAGGTGCTGGCGGTCCTGCGCGGCCAGGCTTCCCGAAGGCCGGAGGACCCCGCCTGGCTCACGGACCTGGACGCCCTGACCCGTCTGCTTCCCGAGGACACCCGCCTGGCCAAGCTCGAATGGGCCCCGGGGGGCCTGCAGCTGGACCTCCTGACCCCGCACCCGGAACGGATCCAGGAGATCCTGGAGGCTTCTCCGGAGTTCAAGGGCGTGCGCTTCGTGGGGAACCTGGAACGCCAAGGGGAACTCAGCCGCCTGACCCTGCACTGCCAGAGCGAGGCGGAGCGTTGAGCCCCCGCGACCGCCGCGCCCTGCTGATCCTGGCCCTGTGGGGGGCGGGGCTGGGGGCCTACTTCGCGGGGAAGGCCCTGGTGGGGCTCCGTCGGGACTGGAAAGCGGCCCAGGCGCGGATCGGGTGGCTGGAGGCGCGGAAGCGGAGCCTGGCGCAGGTTCTGGAGGCGGGCTCCCAGGAGCGGGCCCGCCACGCGGAGGCCTTCCCCAAGGAATGGTCCTCCCTCTCCCTGGACCAGCTCCGCCTCAAGGGCCAGGACGGCCTGCTCGCCGCCGTTCAGCGCGCGGGCCTCGGGGGGGTCCGGCTGCGGGCGGAGTCCCTGGAACAGGCCACCGCCGGGCGGGAATTGGGCTGGACCCTGGAAGGGGAAGGCTCCCTCATGCAGTGGGTCGGCGCCTTCGATGCCATCGAAAGGAGCCAGCCCTTCCTGCGGATCCAGGCCTTCCGCCTGGAGCTGCCCGGGGATCCCTGGCACCCCGAAGGTTTCGGCGGCGGCCAGGACGAGGCCGGGCCCCTCCTGAAAGGGTCCCTGAAATGCACGTGGATCGTCGGCCCATGAAAGGCGCCGGACTGCTTCTGCTCGGGGTGTCCGGGCTCCTGGCCGGAGACCCGGCGGCTCCTCCCGCCGGAGAGCCCAGGCCCGCGCCGTCGGATCCCAAGCAGGCAGCGCCGGACCTCCGGCCCGAAACGGCCCTGGACCGAATCCGCAAGCGGAACCTCTTCCACCCCACCCGGGGCGTCCTGTCCAAGCCCGGGGACGCGCTGGCCGCGGGGAAACCCCTCCCCCGACTCGTGGGGACCCTCGTGACTCCCAAGCGCCACTCCGCCCTCCTTCGCTGGAGCGAGAAGGAGGATGCCCGGGTGGTGGCCGAGGGGGACGAGGTGGAGGGCTACAAGGTGAAGAAGATCGCCCAGAACCGCGTGCAGCTCGTGGACCTGAAGGGCGGGGAGGCCCGCTGGGTGGAGCTGGAGCCCGAAGGGACCGCCGCGGACCTCCCGGGGGGCGAGCTTGGGGCCCTCTTCGATCTGTCCAAGAAGATTTCCGTGCCGCCACAGCCGGCCAAACCCATCGCCAACGCCCCGTTGGCGCCTGCTCCGGGGAGCCGACCTTGATCCGACGAACCCTCTGGCCGCTGGCGGCCGGCACGGCCCTCCTGGCCGCCCAGGCCCTTCCGGTTCCCCCCCAGGCCCCGGGCCCGAAATCTCCGGCCCCGGAAAAGGTGGCGCCCCTCGCCGGCGAGATCGTCGCCCGGACGAAGGACAACAAGGACGTGGCCTTCAATCTCTCCAACGCGAAGCTCTACGACATCATCCAGCAGGTGGCCAGCCTTGCGGGCCTGAACTACACCGTCGATCCGGCGGTGAAGAACGGCCCCGTGCGCCTTTACATGTACGGCAAGCTCGAAAGGAACGGCATCGAGGACGTGCTGGGCCTCGCGTTGAAGCTGAACGGCGTCGCGGTGGTGCGGAACGGGGACTTCCTCGAATTCGTGCCCGTCCAGGCCTCGAAGGCCGCCACACCCCTGGTCTACGGGACGCGGCCGGCGGACGGCCTGGGCGAATCCTTCGTGGTCACCCAGATCATTCCCCTGCGCTTCCTGGACGCGGAGGGTTTCGGGGCCTTCGCCAAGGAGTTCCTTTCGGTCGATGGCCGCGCCGTTCCCGACAAGGGGCGGAACGTGCTCGTGGCCATGGACTACCTCCAGAACGTCCGGCGCGTCCTGGATTTCGTGGAGCTGATGGACAAGCAGCCCTTCGACCAAAAGCGCCTCGCCCTGTTCCGGCTGAAGAACGCCTCGCCGGAGCGGCTCGTGAAGGAACTGGAGCCCATCCTTCGGGCGGCGAACGTGCCCATCGGCACGGGGGCCCTCCAGGTCCTGCCCATCCAGAGCCTCAATTCGCTGCTGGTGATCACCCAGGCGGGGGAGTGGCTCCCGGACCTGAAGGGCTGGATCGACCGCTTCGACGAGGCCCCGCATACCGAGAGCGGGGAGCTGTTCATCCTGCCTCTCAAGCACGCCAAGGCCGAGACCGTCTACCCCATCCTCACGCAGGTGCTGCGCCTGCAAGGCGGCTCCCAGCCCGCGGCCCCGGCCCTCCCGGCCCTGCAGCCCAGCCTATCGCGGCCCTTCGGCCAGCCCCCCTATCCCGCCTTCGGGACCTCGGGAACCGGCGGGGCGAGCGCTCCTCCCGTGCAGGCCGCGCCGGCGCCGCCGCCCAGCCCCACGCCCACGACCCCGGGTTCCGCGGCGATGGCCGCGGGCTCTGGGGGGCCCCTCTCCGCCTCGGCCTCCATCACCGTGGATACGGCCAACAACTCGCTGCTGGTCTTCGGGACCCAGAGGGACTGCGCGGTGATCGAGGACGCGGTCCGCAAGCTGGACCTCCTTCCTCGCCAGGTGCTCATCGAGGCGACGATCCTGGACCTGACCATGGTGGGGGAATTCGCCTACGGCTTCTCCGGCTTCCTGAAGGCCCACTACAATCCGAGCGAGATCAACGTCAACGATTACAACGGGGGGGCCCTGAGCCGGGACTGGCGCATCGACCGCGCGGACCCGAGCGGGGGCTTCACCTACACCCTGGCGGCGGCCACGAGCCAGGGACTGCTCAAGCTCATCCTCACGGCCAAGGACAGCAAGACGAACACCAACGTCCTTTCCCAGCCCCGCCTATGGGCCCTGGACAACCAGCCGGCCCGGCTCCAGGTGCAGGACCAGATCCCCATACCCGTGAACACCTACGTGCCGGGGACCAACGGCGGGACGGGCAGCAACGGCTACGCCGTCACCAACGTGCAGTACCTCGATACGGGGCTCACGCTCACGGTCACGCCGCACATCAACGGCAGCGGCGTCATCCGCCTGGAGGTCCAGCAGGAGATCAGCTCCTCTTCCGGCGTGGAGACCCTCGGCTCCGGGCAGAGCGCCATCCAGGCGCCGCGCATCTCCCGTCGCCAGCTCACCACCGAGCTCATCACACGGGACGGGGATACGGTGGTCCTGGGAGGCCTCATCCAGCAGAACAAATCGGATTCCACGGTGGGCCTGCCCCTGCTCAACCGCATTCCCGTCCTCCGCCACCTGTTCTCCACGAACAGCCACGTGAACCAGAAGTCCGAACTCGTCATCCTCCTTACGCCGAAGGTGGTCATGACCCTGGAGGACGGGAACCGGGTCACGCAGGAGCTGCGATCGAAGATCGCGGAACTGCCCCCGCCCTCGCGTCCGACCCCCCGGACGGACTGAAGGCCCTTCATACAAAGTTGCGTTCACAGAAATAGAAGTAGCCCAACCGAACGCGGTTTCGAGTTTTTTAAAGGCGACCTGCGCCGCCGGGTCGGCCTTGGGGTGGCGCGGCCCGGGGGACGACCTTCCGGCACTCCAGGCGGTCGAGGAGACGGTAGATGGTGGTCTTGGCGACGGGTCGCCCCACCCGAGCTTCAAAGGCCGTCTTGATCTCCTGGACCTTCAGGGTCCCACCGGCCTCCGCCTTGGCGAGAAAAGGCTGGACCAGGGCCGCTTCTTCCTCGGGGCTCAAATACTGGTTCCGGCGCCCACCCTTGGCCTTTCGGTCGAAGATCGCGTTCCCCTCCTTGGCCCAGGGGATTGGATGACGCGAACCGTAGCCACGGACCAGCCCAAAAGCCGGGCGGTCTCCGCAGGGTGGCCCGGATCGGCACGCACTGGGCCCGCTGAAATTCGGGCCGGGCTATTCCGGGAAAACGAGTTGCCCGAATCGTTCGGCGGAGGAAGTGCGGGCCCCATCGACGGGGGCAGGGGGGACGTTTGACTCCAGCGGCTGGCTCGAAGCACGTGCGGAAAGATTCCAGCCAAGCAATTGGCCGGCCTGGATGGACCAGAGCGGGTCGAATCCTGGGATCGAGCGGGCGTCCGGCAGGGTATAGGAAAGGGAGGCCGGATTCCCCAGCCATCCCGGCGTGCAGTAAACCACCCACACCCGCTCGGTGAAGAGCGACGATTGACCAAGGACCAGTTGGTACCAGTTGGCCCAGGTGGAAGGTGAGAAGGTGATCCTCGGACGACTCCCCTGGCCGCTATTCGGAAAATCCATGGACGCGGCCGTCATGGGAGGGGGGAGCTCCAGCACGACGTCCTTGGGGGATCGGATGGCGACCGAGGTCTGGCGGCTTTCATGGCTTCCATCGCTTCCATCCATGGCCCCTGCTTCGCACAGATGGAAGTCGGCGGCCCTCTGTTCGGCCGCCGGGACGCCATGGACCCGGGTGGACGAGGGTGCCGGGGAATCAGAGTACAAACGGGACTGGGTCCCCTTTGAACCGCCCGACCAGAATGAAACGTCCAGGGCGGAGAGATCGCCCGGCCGTAGGGAGCGGACGTCGAGGGTGAACGGAACGGGGGAAAAGCCCTCGGTGGCGACATGGATATCGGGCATCGTGGCGGGGTTGTCCGAAACGGAAACATCCCGATGGATCACCATCCGGTTCAAGACGGGTTCCGTCCCGGCGCCCCATCGCACGGCCACCAGGTCGAAGGTCCCCCTCGGGGCGGAAAAGAGATAGGAGGGGTTCCAGTCGTAAACTCCCGCGCTGGACCCCTGATAGAAAACCCCGGCACGTTCCCCCTTGTTGAGACCCAGGAGGCTTCCAGAAACCACGCTTTGCCTCGGCGGGGCCGTGGTCTCCAGATAGTGGATATCCAGGCGGGGGACCTCCTGGAGGGTGGCGTTCCATCCCGTGATTTCGTAATGCGGAATCGGCGCGGGGTCGCCCTCCCCGGGACGCTGCGTCAGCGCCAGCACGGAATACCGTCCAGCGGGATCGGCCAGGGGGATTTCATAGTCCCCCCCGGTCCCTCGGGGCAGGGACCAAGGGCCCTCCCCGTCCCTGACCGCTACCCAGGGGAGGTTGGTCTTGACGGATCCCGGCCCGAAGCCGCGGATCTGCAACGTGGGCGGCGGAGGCTTGGAGTGACTGCCCCCACATCCCATCGAGAGCCAAGCAAGGCCGGCGGCTTGGGCCAGCGCGTGCAGGTGGGTGGCGGTACTGCTTCGCATCAGGAGTTCAGTCTTGATGAGGGCGCCCTGAAGGTAGCACACAGGGGGGTACGGCCGGGATGACCGAGGCCTCACGCCCCGCCCAGGCTCATCTCCTCCAGCAGGAGGCTGAGGCCGGCGCTGGAGCCGTACCAGCGGTAGTCGCTGCCCACGGCGGCGATGCGGGTGAGGAAATCCCGGAGGTTGCCGGCGAAGGTCAGCTTGTCCACGGGCTCCGCCAGCTGGCCTTCGCGGATCATGAGGCCGCTGGCCCCGACGCTGAGGTCCCCGCTGACGGGGTCCACCGTGTGGAGGCCCAGGAGGTCGGTGATGAGCACCCCCGTGCCCGCCATCCGGTAGAGCTCCTCGGGGCGGCTCTCGCCCCGGGCGGGGAAGAGGTTGAAGAGGGACACGGAGGGGTTGCTGCCGGTGCCCCGCCCGGCGGTGGCGGTGGCTTCCACGCCCATCTCCGCGGCGGTCTTGAGGGTGTGCAGGTAGGTCTTCAGCACGCCGTTCTCGATGAGCACGTTGCGGCGGGTGGGGAGGCCCTCGCCGTCCCAGGGCTCAGAGCCCAGGGCCGGGCAGTCCGGGGAGGGGGCCAGGCGCCCGTCGTCGGTGAGGGTGAGGAGGGGGGAGGCGATGGCCTGCCCCAGCTTGCCGGCGAAGAGGCTGCGCTGCTTGAGGACCGATTCGGCGCTCAGCATGCCCGCCACGAGGCCCAGCAGCTCCACCGTCACTTCGGGGTGGAGCACCACCGGGTACTTGCCGGCCTTGAGGGCCTTGGGATTGAGCTTCTGCTCGGCCTTCAGGGCCGCCTCCCGGCCCACGCCTTCCAGATCGAAGCTTCCGGGATGGCGGCCCATCTCCCAGTGCCAGGCGGCCTGGCGGTCCTCCCCGTCGGCCACCGCCAGCTCCATGGAGGCCGAGCAGGTGGAGCCCAGGTCGAAGGCCCGCACCCCCCGTTGGGTGAGGAGGAGGGAGGCCCCGACCCCGTCGCTCCAGGTGGCGCCCCGGACGGCCACCACCTTGGCGGAGGCCTCCCGAGCGGACGTTTCCAGGGCGTGGGCCCGGGCGATGCGCTGCTCGGGATCGAGGGTCTCCACCCGTTCGTCGTAGCGGCTGGGCAGGTCGTCCTCCCCTCGGGGCTCCGCCTGTCGGATCCAGGGGTCCTCGTCCCCCAGGGCGCTCAGCTCCCAGGCCTGGGCGAAGAGGTCCCGGAAATCCTCCCGCGCCAGGTCCGTGGAGGTGGCGATGCCCGTGCGGATGCCGCCGGGGCCCTCCCGGAGCACGCGCACCCCCAAGCCTCCGCGCTTGGAGCTGGCGAGGTCCTCCAGGTGGCCGTTCTGGACCTTGGCCTTGCGGGAGCGGCTGACGCTCACGTAGGCTTCGGCCCCGCTGGCCCCCAGGGACATGGCGTGGCGGATGCCCGCCTGCAGGCGGTCTTCGAGGGATTCGGGAAGGAAGGTGCGGAGCATGGGCGATCCAAAAAAGGGGTGAAATCGCGGATTAGGCGGAGGGTTCGGGGAAGGAGGCCAGGATCGTTTGAAGGGTTTGCGCGGCCTGGGCGTCGAAGGCCACGAGCAGGATGCGCTCGGGGGCTTCGTGCTCGCGGATCCACCGCAGGCAGGTGCGCGCCGCGACTTCGGCGGCTTCGGCGGGGGGGTAGCCGTAGACGCCGGTGCTGATGGCCGGGAAGGCCAGGCTGCGGCAGCCATGGGCTTCCGCCAGGCGCAGGCTTTCGCGGTAGCAGGAGGCGAGGAGCTCGGGCTCCCCCTGGCCGCCGCCCCGCCAGACGGGCCCTACGGTGTGGATGACCTGGCGGGCGGGGAGGCGGAAGCCCGGGGTGATCACCGCCTGTCCCGTTTCGCAGCCCCCCCGTTCGGCCCGGATGGCCCGGCAGGCCTCCACCAGCCCGGGGCCCGCGGCCCGATGGATGGCCCCGTCCACGCCCCCGCCGCGGTGCAGGCTGGGGTTGGCGGGGTTAAGGCCGGCGTCCACCTCCGGGGTGGGTGTAGCGCCCGCACCGACCTAAACCAAGGCCCTT
>CAYSXG010000130.1:0-7725 GCA_964434895.1 uncultured Solibacteraceae bacterium
CTCGAGGGCCCCCGGCGCCGGGCCCTGCTCCTGCCCCGCCGGACCGGGCTGCCGGCCCTGCGGCGGGCCCTGCACCGGGCGGCCCTGGAGCCCCTGGTGCAGTCCCGGGAGGGCTTTTGGGAAAGTCCCGGCGTGCGCCTGGTCCTGGCCCTGTTGGAGGCGGCGGCCCGACAGAGCCCGGCGGCCCTGGCGGCGGTGCTGCGTTCCCCCTGGGTGGGGGCCCGGGATGGGGAGCTGCTGGCCTGGCGCCGGGGCCCCGCGGAAGGGCTTTCCCCGCGGGTGGCCGAAGGCTTGGATTGGGTGCGGCGCCTGGGCCAGGGCACCACGCAAGCCTTGTTGGGGGAGGCCCTGGCGAGGCCGGGCCTCCTGGAATTCCTGGCCGCCACCGCCGTGCATGGGGCCCTGGAGCCGGCCCGGGCCCGGCGCAACCTGGAACATCTATTGGGATGGGGCCCGGGGCTCCCGGCCTCGCCGGCCCAGGCCTGGGTCCGGCTCGCCCAGCGGCGCGCCTTCCAGGATCCCGGGGATGCCCCGGCGGAGGAGGGGGCCGCGGACCTGGTCATCCAGACGGTCCACGCCTCCAAGGGCCTGGAATACGACGACGTGATCCTGCCCATGCTGGCCAGCTCCGTGAAGGGGGTGGCCAAGGGGGCCATCCAGACCGGCACGGGCGAGGGGGGCCTGTTGTCCTTGGGCTGGAAGCTGGGGAAGGCCCGGGGGCCGGCCCTCCGGGCCATGCAGGCCCGGGAAGCGGCCCGGGGCACCCAGGAGAACCTCAACCTGCTCTACGTGGCCCTCACCCGGGCCAAGGGGCGCCTGGCCCTGCTCCAGCAGGTGGGCCTGGACGAGGCGGGAGGGGCGGTCCCACCCCCAGGGGGCCGGCAGCTGGCGGAGGAGGGAAGGGCCTCCATCCACTGGCAGCACGTGGCCGAGGACCTCCGGGACCTGGTGCCGGATCTGCGGATCCTGGGGGAACCCCCGGCTCCCGCGGTCCGGTCCTCCCTTCGGGTCCCGGCCCCCCTGGAGGCGCCGGGACCGGCCCGGCTCCTTCCTCCCGCCCCAAGGTCCGCCGCCCAGGCCGGGCCCCGGGCCCGCCTGGGGGTCGCCCTTCACGCCCTGCTCCGGGAGGTGCTGGTGCGGGAGGCCCACGACCCCGGCCTGGGCCGGGCCCACCTTCAGGGACATCCCCTGCTTCGGGCCTGGCCCGAGGCGGGGGAGCTGGCGGCCTGGTTCCTGGAGGCCCTGGATGCGAGGGGCCTCGCCCACCTGCCCCGGCGCCCGGAATTCCGGCTGCCGGAGGGGGGGATCCTGGGCGGGCCCGGCCGGGCGGACCTGGTGATCTGGGAGCCGGAGCGGGTGGATCCCGTCCGCGTCCACGTTTTGGACTTCAAGCTGGGGGCGGCCTTCGGCGAGGAGGCCATGGCCCACCACCGGGCCCAGCTGGAGGCCTACGGGGCGGCTTTGGGAAGGCTGCATCCCGGCGCCGAGCTCCGGCTCGGGCTGGTGGCGCTGGAGGGGCGGGCCTGGATGAGCTTGTGATTTCGGACATCGCCCTTTTTGCGATGATCCTTCCAGCCTCCAGGAGTCCCCGTGCCCAAGGCCCTCACCCCCCTCGTCCTTTTGTTCCTCCTCTTCGGATGCCGCTCCGCTTCGGCCCCCGCGGGAGGCGTGGCGCCCCTTCCCCCCTCGGCCACGGCCCCTCCGGCGGAGAGAAGCCTTCCCCCGGGCCACCCCCGCCTCCCCTCCGAAGGCGTGGGGGACACGGGCCGCCTGGAGCGGGCCCCGGGCCCCGAGGGGCGCAGCGTGGCCGAGGTCTTCGCCCAGCGGGAGGCCCTGAAGGACCGCGTGGTGGAGGTGCGGGGCCGCGTGGTGAAGGTGAACGCCGGCATCATGAAGCGGAATTGGCTGCACCTGCAGGACGGCAGCGGATCCGGGGAAGGAGCGGACCTGACGGTGACCTCCCAGGAATTGGCCGAAGTGGGGGAGGTGGTGCGGGTGCGGGGCCGGGTCCGCGTGAACCAGGACATGGGGGCCGGCTACACCTACCCGGTGCTGGTGGAGGGGGCGGCCATCACGAAGGACAAGGAGCCCCGCGGACGCTAACCTGGGGGATTCGGATGGCCTTCGTCCGAACCTAGGGGTTTCATGATTTCGTTCTCCGACGTCAACAAGCAGTACGGCAAGCAGGTGCTCTTCATCGACGCCAGCTTCCAGCTCAATCCCGGCGAAAAGGCCGGCCTCGTGGGGCCCAACGGGGCGGGGAAGTCCACCCTCTTCCGCATGGTCATGGGGGAGGAGTCCCCGGACGACGGCGTGGTGGCGATCCCGAAGAAGCTCACGGTGGGCTACTTCCGGCAGGAGGTGGACGAGATGTCCGGCCGCTCGGTGCTGGACGAGGCCATCGCCGGCAGCGGAAGGCTGGGGGACCTGCACCACGAGCTGGCGGAGCTGGAGCACGCCATGTGCAACCCGGAGACCGAGGACCTGGAGGCGGTCATCGAGCGCTTCGGCCACGTGCAGGAGGAGTACCAGCACCTGGGGGGCTACGAGCTGGAGGCCAAGGCCAAGGCCTGCCTCCACGGCCTGGGCTTCGAGGAGGCCCAGATCGACGGCGACGTGGGGGCCCTCTCCGGGGGCTGGAAGATGCGCGTATCCATGGCCAAGGTGCTCCTGGGCAACTTCGACGTGCTGCTCATGGACGAGCCCACCAACCACCTGGACATCGAAAGCATCCTCTGGCTCGAGTCCTTCCTGAAGTCCGTGCCCGCCACGCTGCTGATGACGTCCCACGACAAGGACTTCATGAACCGCATCGTCTCCAAGATCGTGGAGATCGACGGCGGAGAGATCGTCACTTACAGCGGCGACTACGACTTCTACGTCAAGGAGCGGGAGCAGCGGGAGGCCAACCTGGAGGCGGCCTACGAGCGCCAGCAGGCCAAGCTGGCCAAGGAGCAGCGCTTCATCGAGCGTTTCAAGGCCCACGCCGCCAAGGCCGCCCAGGTGCAGAGCCGGGTGAAGGCCCTGGAAAAGCAGGAGCGCATCGAGCTGCCCAAGAAGCGCTTCATCCCCAAGTGGGAGTTCCGCAGCCCCCAGCGCAGCGGGGACGACGTGGCCATGCTCACGGGCATCGCCAAGCGCTACGGGACGCGCTCGATCTATGAGGGCTTCGATTTCCACGTGCGCCGGGGCGAGCGCTGGTGCGTCATGGGCCGCAACGGCGCCGGCAAGTCCACGCTGCTGAAGATGGTGGCGGGGGTCCTGGCCCCGGACGCCGGCGAAGTGAAGCTGGGCGCCAGCCTGAAGCTGGGCTACTTCTCCCAGCAGGCCCTGGACGTGCTGGACCCCGAGCTGACGGTGCTGGAGCAGATGCCGAAGGTCTTCCCCACCGAGGGCCTGGGGGTGCTGCGCAACATCCTCGGCGCCTTCCAGTTCGGCGGGGACGACGTGGACAAGCGCATCCGCTCCCTCTCCGGCGGCGAGAAGAGCCGCCTCGTCATGGCCCAGATGCTGCTCTATCCCCCCAACTTCCTGGTGCTGGACGAGCCCACGAACCACCTGGACCTGGCGACGAAGGAGATGCTCATCGGGGCCCTCCGGGACTTCGAGGGCACCATGCTCTTCGTGAGCCACGACCGCACCTTCCTGCGGGGCCTGGCCAACCGCGTCCTGGAGCTGGCCCCGGAGGACCACCCCACGCCCCTGGCCTACGGGGGCACCTACGTCGAGTACGTGGAGAAGACCGGCCGCGAGGCCCCGGGCGTGCACAGCTGAAGCTGAATCCTCCGGCGGAGCCCATGGCGCACCCCCCATTCCTCCAAGGGATGCGCCGTCAAGGGGACCTTTCCTATTTCGCGACGACGGGGTCGTCCAGGTAGTAGCCGAGGAGCTTCACCTGGTACAGGTGCTGGGTCCCGTCCAGGGGGGTGAACCAGGAGACGTTGATCGCCTGCCCGCCGGGGATCCTGAAGCCGCTGTTCAGGGTGAACGGGGCCGCCAGGTATTTCCTGGGGGAGCCCAGGGCGATCCCGGGGAAGGTGCGATCGAAGAAGTCGCACACCATGGACCCGTTCAGGCTGGAGTAGATGGAGGCCTGCGCGTCGCCCCAGCCGTTGTCATAGGAGAACTGGACGTCGGTGACGATGATCGAATGCCCGCGCGTGACGAGGTAGGGGCCGAGGGCCTGCTGGGGGTGATTGACCCCATCGATGTTGAGGGTCCACCGCAACAGGGGGTTGCCGTTGTTGGCGGTGTCCATGTTATCTCCGTAAAGCACCACCATGTGGGTGTCCGGAACGTTGAGGTGGGTGGTGGCCTGGGCTCGGGCCACCGAGGCGGCTCCCAACAGCAGGGAGCCGGCCAGGGCGAGGTGATGCCGCATCATGAGTTCTCCTTGAGAGTGGAGTCCCAGCGTGTCGAGGCCCCAGGCGCCCGGACAGGCCCGCTTCGGGAATAGGGCTTGGACCGGCCGCTCCGCGGAGGTCAGGGGCGGAACGGTTTCAAGGGGCCTGCGCGCCCTCGATGAGTTCGGGCAGGGACTCCGAAAGCATCCGCAGGAACCTCCGCTCTCGGATCCCCTCGTTCCACAGCGTGCGGGCGAGGGGTTCGGCTTTTCTCCGATCCTCGGAATGAAGGAGGATCCTCAGACGCAGGAAGCGCACCGTGAAGTCCCGCTGATCCGCCCGGGACAGTTCCGCGTCCGCCCGATCCCAGGCCATTCTGGCTTTGGGCGTCGAGCCCCGCTTGAGCTGGATTTCTCCGTCCAAGAAGGAGGCCCAACCCAGCCCCCGCGCGACGACCTTTTGCTCATCGGTCTTTGAATTTTGAAACAGGCTGCGGGCCGCTTGGACCCGTTCCCCAGCGAAGGCGCCCTTGCCCCCCCCGAGGAGGGCCTCGGCATGGAGCAGTTCGGCCATGCCCAATCGTGAGCAGACCTGCCAATTCGTCGGGGACTTGGTGGCGAGAGGGTGAAGGATATCCTCGGAGGCTCCGAAGGCGGCGTAGGCCCCGGGGAGATCTCCCGCGGAGAGCTTCAGCTCCCCCAGGGCCCGGTGGGCCGTGGAGAGGATCAGGGACCACTCGGCATTGCTCGGGTCGCCCCGGTGGAGTTCGCGAAAGGATTCCATGTTGGCCTCGGCCAGCGGAATCGCCTTCGCCAGGTTCCCCTGCAGGAGCAGCACGTAACCGAGATCGACGCGGCAGATCCCCAGGCCCCGAATGACGATGGGGGAACCGGGGTATTTGGTCAGAAGCCCTTCCGCCAGGCTGATCGCCTGCTCCAAATGCTGTTTGGCCGCGTCCAATTCGCCCAGGCGCGTCAGGATCCGGCCCACTTCGTCGTGGGAGATGGAGAGGTCCTTCGCGCGTCCTTCGTCTCCTGGCAGGAGCCTGGAGATTTCCATGCGGATGGCCAGGGCCTTTTCGGCATAGCGCCGGGCGGCCTCGAAGTCTTCCAGGCTCTGGCAAATCCTCGAAGCCGAGTTGGCCGCCAGGGCCTGCGCCGCCAGCTGGTTTGAATCCCGGGGATGCTTCGCGAGGACCGCATCCAGGATCTGCTGCTGCCTTTCGAGGCAGCGAAGGGCCTCCTCGGATCGCCCGGACTTCCTCAGGAGGTTGGACAAAGAGGAATAGCCGTTCACAAGGGCCAGCATCACCTCGGGGCCGGCCTGGGAGGCTTTTTGGGCGTCTTCCATGGATTGGATGGACCCCCGCATGGCTCGCATGGCGCCTTCCAGGTCGCCGCAGGCCTCCTGGACCGCGACCGCCTTTTCGAGGGCGCGGGCCTTCTTCGTCAGGGCGGATTCCGAGAGGTCCTCCTTGGGAAGCCCCTCGAAGTACTGCAAGGTCTTGTCGCCGGCTTTCTGGAGGATTTTGACCTTTCCGATGGGCACGAGCTGGTCGTAGAGGTCCCCCAGCATGTACTGGATCAGGTCGTCCGCCTGGCTTCGGGCCAATTCGGCCCTCTTCAGGGCCAGCTGGGCCTGGCGTCGGGAGCGGGAAAGGGAAACGAAGGACCAGACGCCCAGGGCCACCAAGGCCAGAAGGGCCATCCCCGAAAGGACGGCCAATTTTCGATGACGGGCCAGGCCCTTGCGGAGCTGGTAGCCCAGGGAAGGACGTCGGGCCCAGATCGGCTGTCCATGAAGGTAGCGGTCGAGGTCCTCCGCCAGGGCCTGGGCCGAGGGGTAGCGGCGTTCCGGCTCCCGGGCCAGGCAGGTGTGGACGATCACTTCCAGATCCTCCGGGACCCCGGGTGCGGCCTGGCGAAGGGGGCGGGGATCGGCTTCCAGGATGTGGCGCAGGAGGTTCAGGTTCGGGACGTCCCCGTAGACGGGGCCCCCGCCGAACACCTCGTACATGGTGGCGCCCAGGGCGTAGACATCGCTTCGCGCATCCACGCGTTCGCCGCTGCCGAGGGCCTGTTCGGGGCTCATGTAGCGGGGGGTTCCCAGGGCGGCGCCGGTCTCCGTGAGCCCCTTGCTGTCCAGCTCCTTCACCAGACCGAAGTCCGTGATGAAGGGGTGGGGGGAGCCGGACTCCGCCCCCTCGATGAGGATGTTCTGGGGTTTCAGGTCCCGGTGAAGGAGGCCCAGGCGATGGGCCGCTTCGACCCCTCGCGTGACCTGCTCCATGATCCGCACGAGGAGGTCCAGCGGAAGGACGCCCTGGACCTGGGTGAGGTCGACCCCTTCCACGTACTGCATGACGATGAAGGGGGATCCCTGGACCTCGCCCACTTCGAAGACCTTGACCACGTTCGGGTGATCGATGCGGGCCTGGGCCTTGGCCTCCGCGGTGAAGCGCATGAGCGCCATATCCGAATCGTCGTGGGCGATCTTCAGGGCGACCACGCGGCCGAGCTGCGGGTCCTCCGCGCGGAACACCCGGCCCATGCCCCCTTCGCCCAGGAAGGCGATGTGATCGAATCGGCTGCCGGGGGGAAAGCATCGGCGGGAGGACCGCGTCGAGCCCAACGCCAGACTGTCCCCATCGTCCCGGGAGGAAGGGTTCGAGCCGGAGGCCTCGAAGGGATGGGAAGCCATGGGCCCCATTTGACCATGCGGGGCCCGGGAAGCCCGAGTGGTCTAGTCCGATTTTTCAATCCGGACCTAGGTGGGGTCGGGGGTCCCTTTGAAACTTGAGGATCCGATCTCCACCCGGAGGTTGGCCCCAAGCACGGAGCCCAGATCGGCAGGCTTGGGGTGGATCCATCGCCGTTGGCTGTTGTTGGAGGAGTACCATGCCCAAACCCAGTTTTTCTATCGCCCGCATCCTGTTTTGCCTTGCGGTTTGCATGGGGCTCACCCTGGCCTGCGGAGGCGGTGGATCCGCCCAGCCCCGCGTGGATCCCCCCGGCGGCCTGGCCTACAGCGCCAATCCGGCGGTCTACGTCGTAGGGATCGCCATTCCCGCCAACACCCCCAGCGTCGCAGGCGGCGCGGCGACCGGGTACGCCGTGGCTCCGGCCCTGCCCGCGGGACTCGTCCTGAACCCCACCACGGGCGTGGTCACGGGCACGCCCACGGCCGTGGCCGCCCAGGCGGACTACACCATCACGGCCTCCAACAGCGGGGGCAGCACCACCGCCAAGCTCACCTTGACGGTGCGGATGGGTATCGCAAAAGTTCATGTGGCCGGCATGGTTCTCCCAACGTCCTCGTCTCCAGTCGTTGCTTATGAATGGACGGATGGTGTCGCCACCCCCCTTTCCGATGGAAAAAAACC
>CAYSXG010000131.1:0-7652 GCA_964434895.1 uncultured Solibacteraceae bacterium
TTTCGTCCATTCGTTTATCGGCTCGCGCACGCCAACACGCTCGCCGGATGGGTGCCAAACGCCGAAAAAGGCCTCGAGATTCATCTGGAACGCGCGGCTCAAGGTTTGGAAGGCGTTGTCCGGGAAGCAGGCCCCCTCCTCTGGGATCTCCGGCGCCTCCCCGGGCCAGGGCACCAAGGCGTGCTCGGGGAGGAGCAGGGCGAATTCGCGCAGCTTGCCCGCGTTCCGGGAGGCCAGAAGGATCCGCATCTCACCCCCCCACGACTTCGGTGTACCACCCTCTCGCTCGCTCCGGCGTGGCGGGGCCGTGGATGAGGGCGCGGCCGTCCTGGAAAAGGGTGACGACCCAGTCCCCGTCCCGACCCCGCAGGGCCGGGGGGACCAGCTTCCAGGCCTCCCCCGTCCGGGCCTGCAGGCGTTCCTGAAGGGCCCCCAGGTCCAGCCTGCCCGGGGGGTTCACTCGGATCTGCACACCTTCGAGGCCACAGAGGGAGCTGGCCTTGAGGGTCCATCGGGCGTCCAGGAATTCGGTGACGCGGTCGGTGCAATAGCGGCAGCGGGAGGTCGGAGGCTTGAGGAATTGCCGCTGGTCGTTCCAGAAATCGAAGCGGGCGAGATCCCCGTGGGGGGCCTTCCCCGTGAGCAGCTTCAGGGCCTCCAGAGCCGCCCAGGATCCGACGACGCCCACCGCGGGGCCCAGGACGCCGGCGCTATCGCAGGTGTCCACATCCCCGAAGGCGGGGGGCTCTTCGAGGAGGCAGCGCAGGCAGGGGGTCCGGGGAGGATTCAGGGGCCACACCATGCCCTCGGCCCCGATGGCCCCGGCGTAGACCCAGGGAGTTCCCGTCAAGATCGCCAGATCGTTGAGCAGGAAGCGCGCCTCGAAGTTGTCGGTGCCGTCGCAGAACAGATCAAAGCCCGCGAGGAGTTCCCGGGCGTTGCCTGGGGTCAGGTCCGCGACTCGGGCTTCGAGGGAGATCTCGGAATTGGCCTGGGCCAACCGCTCCGCGGCGACCTCGGCCTTGAAGCGGCCCAGATCCTCCTCCCCGTAGAGAAGCTGGCGTTGCAGGTTGCTCCGTTCCACGATATCCCGGTCGATGAGGGTGAGGTGACCCACCCCAGCCCGGGCGAGCCAGGGAGCGATGACGCTGCCGGTGGCGCCCAGGCCCACCACTGCCACGCGCCGGGTGCGCAGGATCGCGTCGGCCTCCGGGCCGAGGAAGATGCGTTGCTTGGCGTAGCGGGACATGGGGGCCTGGGTTTCGCGGACCCGCCGAGGGCCCGGCCCTCCAGACTAACCAAAAGGGGCGGGCCGAAGCCCGCCCCTTGGGAACCGGAGAAGCGATTCTTAGTTGGCGCTCTGGGCGGCCTGGGCCTGGGCCTCGCGGATGGCCTGCTCGTACTCGGCCTGGAGGCGCTGGGCGTTGCTGATGGCGAACTTGTAGACGTACTCGAAGCGGTCCGCGCCCCGGGTGAGGCCGATGATCACTTCGTACACGCCCTCGGCCACCACCTCGAAGGGGCTGGCGATGACATTGAAGGTGCCTTCCTTGGCGCCTTCGGGGATCTGGACGTCGCTGTCGCGGATGATGTCCTTGCGGTCGCCGTTGGGAGACACGACGGAGAAGGAGAACTTGAACTGCCCGTCCATGCGGGAGAAGCGGGTGTAGAAGCACACCTTCGGGAGGGCGAAGGGCACCTCGGGCACCACGATGTGGTGATCGTAGAGCCCCATCAGGGAGGTCTTGCCGCCCATCTCCTGGCGGATGTCATCGCAGAGAAGGGTGAACTCGTGCTTGGGGGCCTTGATCTGAACGTCTTGCATGGTCGCTCCGAGAGGGTGGTGAAATCGTGAACCGCCAGTTTACCCCCGGAGGGGGTTCGGTCCAAGCTAAGGTTTGTGAAGAAGCTTCCTGGGAGGGACCGCGTGCGCCATTGGTTTCTTGCACTGTTTTGCGCCCTGGGCCTCGGGGCCCAGGACCTTCGGGTGCAAGTACTGGCGACATCGGACTTGCACGGGCATTTCCGACCGGAAGACACCTACTCCCTGAAGCCGACGACCACGGGCTGGAACAAGCTGGCCAGCCTCATCAAGGCCAAAAAGGCCCAAAACCCGAACACGGTCCTGGTGGACTGCGGCGACA
The DNA here is from genome assembly GCA_964434895.1 of uncultured Solibacteraceae bacterium. Taxonomy (GTDB): domain Bacteria; phylum Acidobacteriota; class Holophagae; order Holophagales; family Holophagaceae; genus CAYSXG01. The sequence goes on from CAYSXG010000131.1 coordinate 2,145, forward strand.
CCCTCCAGGGCGAACCCGTGAACTACGTCCGGAACCGACTCCATCCCGACTGGCCCGAACCCTCCATCGCCCTCATGAACAGCCTGGGCTACGCGGCCATGGTGGTGGGCAACCATGAGTACGACTTCGGCCTGGATGTCCTGAGGGCGGCGGAAAAGCAGGCCCGCTTCCCCTTCCTTTCCGCCAACACCTTCAAGTCCGCGGGTGGAAAAACCGCCTTCGCCACCCATATCAAGGTCCAGGTGGGCGGGGCCAACGTGCTGGTCGTGGGTTTCACGACCCCCAGCGTCCCCCGCCTCATGGACGCGAAGGCCTACGGCGGATACGTGTTCCAGGACATCGTGGAGTCCGCCCGGACCCTGCTCCCCTCCCTCCGGGAAAAGGAGAAGGCCGACGTCGTGGTGGTGGCCATGCACTCGGGGCTGGGCTCCCTGCCCGGCGCCCCCGGGGACGAGGACGCCGCCCTGCGCCTGGCGGATCAGGTGCCGGGCATCGACCTGATTCTCACGGGCCACACCCACCAGCCCATTTCCATCGAACATCGCGGGGTCCCTATCCTCCAGCCCTCCTGCTTCGGCCAGGCCCTGGCGGTGGCGGACCTCGACCTGCGCAAGGAAAAGGGGCGGTGGCACGTGAGCGCCCGGGCCGGGCGGCTGATGACCCCCCGCCCGGAGACCCCGGTGGACCCCGAGGCTCAGGAGATCTCGGCCCAGCCCCTCGCGGCCACCGACCGCTACCTCGACACCTTCGCCACGAACCTCCAAGTCGACCTGGACGCCCGGCCGGCCCGCATGGAGGACACCCCCCTCGGCCAACTCCTCCACGCCGTCCTGCGCCAGGCCACCGGAGCGCAGATCACGGCCGTCTCCATCAACCAGGCCCGGATCTACATCCCCAAGGGCCCCACTTCGGTCCGGCAGTTTTACTCCCTCATGGCCTTCGAGAACCAGGGGGCGAGGATCCGGATCACCGGCCAACAGCTGCGCGCCTACCTGGAGCACGCGGCGAGGTACTTCAACTTCAGCCACGAGCCCGAACTGTTCAACCGGGCGATGCCCGGCTACGACTACGACATCCTGGACGGCTGCGGCTACGTGCTGGACCTTTCCAGGCCCGTAGGATCCCGTGTAACGGAGCTGACCGTGGGGGGTCAGCCCGTGCAGGATCCGCAGGTCTTCACCCTGGGCCTCACCACCTATCGCCTCTTCGGGGGCGGCGGGTACATGGAGGCCATCGGCTGGCGGGGACAGCCCGACTACGTGACCCCGGAGGGCATCCGGAACCTGCTCCTTGCCTACGTCCTTGCCCGCCCCTCCCTCAGTCTCGAGGTGCCTCAGCGATGGCACACTGTGCCCTACCTCGATCGGGAAAGGGTGTACCAGCAGATCCGCTGATCAGCGGAGGCGGACGAAGACCAGGCCCCCCTTGGGGTTCATCAGGATCGCGTCCGTATCCGTAACCCCGAGCAGGAAGTGGTCCTCCGGAGCGCCGGTGGGCAGGAATTCGAGGGTGGCCTTGGCGAAGTCCATGCGGGCCAGGAGAAGCCCCTGCATGCCGGCCCAGGGGGCCTGGCTCCCGGGTACCGCGGCGAAGGCCACCTCGTGGCTCAGCCACCAGGCCATGGGACCGCGGTCCTGGGAACCCAGTTCCAGGGGCGGCGCGCCGCCCCCCCGGAAGGTGAAGACCGATTCCCCCACCGGCTTCCCCTTGGTGCCGTCGAGGACCTGGATCGAGAAGCCCGATCCGGACATCAGCAGGATCGCCCCTTCGTCGTTGACGGCGATGCGGTGGAGGGTCCGGGCCGAGGCCTCCTCCGGCTTGGGCCTGGACCCGAAGGACCAGATCACGGAGCCGCTCTTGTAATCACGCTTTTCAAGGTAGGGAGCAGCCGTGCGGTAACTGATGACGAAGCCCTTGGCGTCCCACGCGATGTCCCCCACCTCCGCGGGGAGGCCTTCCTTCTTGCCCGGCTTGCCGGAGCGCTCCAGCCATTGGAGGCTCGTGCCGGCCACCAGCCAGGCATTTCGGCGACTGTCCAGCACCCACTTTTCAGGCGTGAGCCCGGCCTTGGAGAGGTCCAAGGCGTCCGTGAGCCCCCCCTCCCGGCTCCAGACCTGGAGGGCCTTGCCCCCGGGGACCAGGAAGACGCTGCTTCCATCGATGTCCAACCGGCTCCAGCCGGAGGCCGCCTTGACCGGATCGAAGTCCTGGGCCTGAGTCCAAGCGGAGGTCGCGATCAAGGCGAAGAGCGCGGGAAGAAGGGAGGACTGCCGCACGGGGTACCTCGGGGCCAACGGTTGTAAAACCTTAGGTACTTCCGAGTTTCCTTGCAAGGCGTGGGTTGCCCACCCCTTTTCGCCGATTCAGTTCAATTGGGCGTGGAAGGCGCGAATCCGGGCCGTCAGGGCCTCGAGTCCGAGGCCCTCCTCGTCCATCAGCCGTTTGGGATCGCCGTGGTGGACGATGTGATCGGGTACCGCGCAGCGGAGCAGGGGTTTCAGGATGCCCTCGTCCGCCAGGAATTCAGCGATGGCGGAGCTGTAGCCGCCGGGGCTGCACCCCTCCTCCAGGGCCACGACGGCCCTCGAAGCGCGGGCCCAGCGGCCCAGGAGCTCCGAGTCCAGGGGCTTGACGTAACGGGCGTTGATCACCGTGCAGGCGATGCCGTCCTCCGCCAAGCGCTCGGCGATCCTCAGGGCCGGCGCCACCATGGACCCCAGGGCTGCGAGCAGCAGCTGGTCCCCCTCCCGGAGGAGCTCTCCCTGGCCGATGGGCAGGGGCGTGATGGTCTCGTCGAGGGGCACCCCCAGTCCGTTCCCGCGGGGGTAGCGCAGGGCCGCGGGGCGATTGGAGTACACGGCCGTCATGAGCATCCGCCGCAGCTCGTTCTCGTCCTTGGGGGCCATGAGGACGAGATTGGGCAGGCAGCGCAGGTAGGCCAGGTCGTAGAGGCCGTGGTGGGTGGGGCCGTCCGCGCCCACGATGCCCGCCCGGTCCATGGCGAAGGTCACGGGCAGGTTCTGGATGCAGACGTCGTGGGCCACCTGGTCGAAGCCCCGCTGCAGGAAGGTGCTGTAGATGGCGCAGACCGGGCGCATGCCCTGGGCCGCCAGCCCCGCCGCGAAGGTCACGGCGTGCTGCTCGGCGATGCCCACGTCGAACATGCGGTCCGGAAAGCTCCGGGAGAAGATGTCCAGGCCGGTGCCCGTGTCCATGGCGGCCGTGATGCCCACGATCTTCTCGTCCTGTTTGGCCAGCTCCACGAGGGCCTTGCCGAAGATGGAGGTGTAGCTGGGAGGCGCGGGCTTGGCGGGGTCCGTGACGGCCTTGCGCATCTCCCCGGCCTCGGCGTCGAAGGCGGTGACGCCGTGCCACTTGAGGGGATCGGCCACCGCCGGATCGTAGCCGTAGCCCTTCTTGGTCTGCACGTGCAGGAGCACGGGGCCGTCCTTCATCTTCTCCTTGGCGTCCTGCAGGGCCCGTACGGTGGCGGCCACGTCGTGGCCGTTCACGGGCCCCATGTATCGGAAGCCCAGGTCCTCGAAGAGCAGGCCCGGCACCATGAGGCGCTTGAAGTTGTCCTCGCTCCACTTCGCCGCCCGGGCCACCCCTTTGGAAACGGTCTCCAGGGGGATGGCCTTGATGGCGGCCTCGATGCGGTCCCGCCAGCGGTTGTAGTACTGGCCGGACATGATCTGGTTCAGGTAGCCCTGCAGCGAGCCCACGTTGGGGCTGATGCTCATGTCGTTGTCGTTGAGGATCACCAAGAAGTTCTTGGTCTCCAGGTAGCCCGCCTGGTTCAGGCCTTCGAAGGCCATCCCGGCGGTCATGGACCCGTCGCCGATAACCGCCACGCAGGTGTGGTCCTCGTGCTGGAGGTCCCGGGCCTTGGCCATCCCCAAAGCGGCGGAGATGGAGGTGGAGGCGTGGCCGGCCCCGAAATGGTCGTAGACCGGGCATTCGTCCCGCTTGAGGAAGCCGGAGAGGCCGTGGTGCTGGCGGAGGGTCGGGAAGCGGTCCTTGCGGCCCGTGAGGATCTTGTGGGGGTAGGCCTGGTGCCCCACGTCCCAGATCACCCGGTCCTTGCGGAAATCGAACTGGTTGAAGAGGGCCACGGTGAGTTCCACGGTCCCGAGGTTGGACGCGAAGTGCCCCCCGGTCTCGCTGATGGAATCGATGAGGAAGCGGCGGACCTCGCCGCTGAGCTCCTGAAGCTGGACGCCGCTCAGCTGCCGGATGGCCTCCGGGGCCCCCAGGGCGTCCAACAAGGGATACCGGGCCGGGGAGGCGCCCACGGCTCCCAGCGCGGGGGTGGTGGCGCTCATGCGGTGCGGGCCTCCAAGTAGCGAGCCCAGGCCACCAGGGAGGTGGGATTCGGAAGGGACTGAAGCAGACATACGGCACGCTCCGTGGCGTCGTGCAAGGCTCGCCGGGCACCGTCGAGTCCCAGCAGGGCGGGGTAGGTGATTTTACCCCTGCCTTCGTCTTTCCCCACCCGTTTCCCCAAAGCCGCTTCGGTGGCCGTGGCGTCGAGAATATCGTCCTGGATCTGGAAGGCCAGGCCCATCTGGGCCCCGGCCTCCCGCAGCGCCTGCCGCTGGGCCGGGGTGGCCCCCCCGAGGATGGCCCCCATTTCCAGGGAGGCCCGCAGCAGGGCCCCGGTCTTGAGCCGGTGGATGGTCTGGAGGTGCTCCAGGCCGTAGGTCCTGCCGGACCGGGTGAGCTCCTCGCCTTCCAGGTCCAAAGCCTGGCCCCCGACCATCCCCCTCCATCCGGCCGCCTCCGCCAACACGGCGATGGCCTCCACTCGAGGGCCGGGGGGCAGATCCCCGCGGGTGGCGAGGAGGCCGAAGGCTTCGGTCAGGAGCCCGTCCCCCGCCAGGATGGCGTGGGCCTCCCCGTAGACCACGTGGCAGGTGGGCTTGCCCCGGCGCAGGTCGTCGTCGTCCATGGCCGGCAGATCGTCATGCACCAGGGAGTAGGTGTGGATGCACTCCAGGGCCAGGGCCCCCGGCAGGGCCGCCGCCGGACTCCCGTTCACGGACTCCGCGGCCAGCAGGCAGAGCACGGGCCGCACCCGCTTGCCCCCCGCCCCAAGGCTGTAGCGCATGGCCTCCGCCAGGCGATCCGCCTCGCCTTCCTGGAAGGGGGCGAGCAAGTCCTCCTGAAAGGCCGGAAGGAGCCGGTCCAGATCCTCCCGGACCCGCTCGGCGGCGGGCGTCAAAGAGCCCCCTCGCCGGAGCCCAGGGGATCGGCCCGGTACTCGCCGCCCAGGCCCTGCTTGAGGACCTCCACCCGCCGCTGGGCCTCGTTGAGCTGCTGCTGGAGGGCCTGGCTGAGGCGGACCCCCTCCTCGTAGCGGGCCAGGGCCTCCTCGAGGCCGAGGCTCCCGGTCTCCAGCTCCTGCACCAGGGCCTCGAGCCGATCGAGACCGTCGTCGAAGGAGGCGGTGGAGGGGGGAGGCTGGACGCTCATCCCCCCCATCTTAGCGCCTGCAGGCACCCCTCA
>CAYSXG010000132.1:0-7624 GCA_964434895.1 uncultured Solibacteraceae bacterium
ATGGCGTGAAGGTCGCCCGCAGCGGCTGCGGCGCCGCCCAAGACGTCCTGGCCCCGACACTCAAGTAACCGCGAATCACACGAATCTCCGCGAATGATTGGCGCCATTCGCGTCATTCGCGGTTCCCGCATTCCCATCAGGAGTTCCCATGCGCATCCTCGCCTGCGACGGCATCCACGACGACGGACTCTCGGCCCTGAAGCAGGCCGGCTGGACCGTCGAGCTCTCTGACCCTATCAAGGACCCTAAGGCGCTCTCCAAGGCGCTGAAGGAGGTCGACGTCCTCCTGGTCCGCAGCGCCACCAAGGTACCCGCCGAGGCCCTGGAAGGGGCGTCCCACCTGAAGGTCATCGGTCGCGCCGGCGCCGGCGTGGACACCATCGACGTGGACGCGGCCACGGAACGCGGCATCGCCGTGATGAACGCGCCGGACGGCAATACGCTCGCCGCCGCCGAGCAGGCCCTCGCCCTGCTCTTCTCCCTGGCGCGGCACATCCCCTCGGCGGACGCGGGCATGAAGGCCGGCGAATGGCCGAAGACAGGCCTCACCGGCTTCGAGCTGGAGGGCAAGAAGCTGGCGGTCATCGGCCTGGGCCGCATCGGCGCCACCGTGGCGCGCAAGGCGCGGGGCATCGGCATGGAGGTGGCCGCCTTCGACCCCTTCCTCCCCCCCGCCGTGGCGGGCCGCATGAACGTGCCCATGATGGAGCTCGAGGCCCTGCTGGGCTGGTGCGACATCGTGACCCTGCACATCCCTCGCACCGAAGAGACGACCAACCTGCTCGACGAGAAGCGGCTGAAGCAGCTCAAGAAGGGCGCCGTCGTCGTCAATGCCGGCCGCGGCGGCCTCGTGGACGAGAAGGCCCTGGTGAAGCTGCTGGACAGCGGCCATCTCGCGGGCGCGGCCTTGGACACCTTCGTCACCGAACCGCTGCCGGCGGATTCGCCGCTGCGCCAGCATCCGAGGCTGATCCTCACGCCCCACCTGGGGGCCAGCACCGGCGAGGCCCAGCGCGCCGTGAGCACCATCCTCGCCCGCCAGATCCTGGACTTCGTCCGCACCGGCGCCGTGGCGGGCTGCGTCAACCTCCCCCCGCTCTCGCCGGAGGCGGCTCAGGAAATGGGCCCGTGGATGCCGCTCATGACGGCGCTGGGCAAGCTCTGCGCCCGCCTCGTGCCCGCGCCCACGAAGCTGCACCTCAGCTATGCCGGCCGCGTGGACAAGCTGGACCCCAAGCCCCTCACGCGCATGCTGGTGGCGGCGCTGCTGGGCTCGGCCTCGGGCCGGGTCACGCCCGTGAACGCCCTGCAGGAGGCCGCCATGCGCGGCCTCGAGGTGAGCGAGACCCTGGGCGGCGACGGCGACGGCTTCGACCGCCTGCTCCGCGTGCGCGTCGAATCCGACGGCCGCATCCGCGAGATCGAAGCCACCCTGCACCGCGGTCCCCGCGTGGTGCGCGTGGATGGCGTGGAGCTGGACTTCGATCCCCGCGCCCACATGCTCCTCATGCGCAACGAGGACCGTCCCGGCGTCATCGGCTTGGTGGGCAGCCACCTGGGCGCGGCCGGCATCAACATCATCAACTTCTCCCTCGGCGCCACGGGCGATGGCCAGGCCCTCGCGGCCATCACCGTGGATCGCGCCGTCCCTGCCAAGCAGCTGGCCAGCCTCCGCGGCATCCCCGGCATCCTCGACCTGGAGATGGTCTGATGCGCATCCTCCTCTGCCGCCACGGCGAGACGCCCTGGAACGCCGAAGGCCGCTACCAGGGCCAGATCGACATCGCGCTCTCCCCGACGGGCGAAGGCCAGGCCCGGGCCCTGGGCGAACGCCTGAGAGACGTCACCCTCACCCGCGCCATTGCCTCCCCGCTGTCCCGGGCCTTCCGCACCGCGCAGCTGGCGCTGGAATCCCGGGCGGACATGCTCAGCCTCGACGAAGGCCTGCTCGAAATCGCCCACGGCGCGTGGGAGGGCCTGCTCTCCACGGAAATCGCGCAGGAGGACGGCCCGCGCCTCCGCGCCTGGCGGGAAGCGCCCGAGAGCGTGCAGATGCCCGGCGGCGAATCCCTCCAGCAGGTTCTGGACCGCGCCTGGCCCGCCTTCGAGCGTGCCTGCTCAGGGCTGGGACCTGACGGCACCCTGCTCCTCGTGGCCCATGACGCGGTGAACCGGGTGCTGCTCTGCCGCATCCTCGGACTGCCCTTGGCGAGGGTGTGGTCCTTCCGCCAGGCGCCCGCCACGCTGAACCTCCTGGAAGGTCCATCCGCCGAGCGACTGGACGTGGTCCGGCTCAATGACGCCGCCCATGTGGCCGGGCTCTTCGGCGAGGCCGTGCATCGAGCGCTATGATTAGTCATAATTAAGTTTTTTGAAATCTAATTCGATCAATACATAATTATTAATAATAAATGATTTGATAAATTTTTAAATATTTTGTAATCAAAATATTACTAATAGTATTTCAATTAAAATTACAACTAACCTATAATTAATAGTTTATAAATCGGCACAGCTCTGGATCTACCTCAAGTGCTCTTTGCACAGGAGGCATCCATGAGCAAGCGTTTCATCCCCACCCTCAGCTACGGCCTGGCTTTCGCCCTGGCCCTTCCCCTGGCCGCGAGCGGCGCCCATCGGCCCTCGGTGGCCGGTATCGCCAAGGCCTCGGACAAGCCCCAGCCCACTCCGGTGGTCCGGGTGCAGTCGCCCAAGGCCATCCACCCACTCAAGCCTGGGAAACAGCGCCAGGCCGCCCGGTCCAAGACGCCTCGGGCGCCCCAGCGGCCCATCAACCTGAACACCGCCACCGTGACGGAGCTCATGCAGCTCCCGCGGATCGGCAGCAGCACCGCCGAGCGCATCGTCGCCTTCCGCAAGGAACACGGCGGCTTCAAGCGCGCGGAAGAGGTCATGAACGTGAAGGGGATCGGCGAGAAGTCCTTTGCCAAGCTGAAGCCCTTCCTCATCGTCGCCGCGCCGGTCCAGTAGGATGCGGAACCCGGCGATGTCCCGACAGCGCGGATATTCCTTGGCGGAGATGCTCGTGGCCGCGGGCATCGCCGGGGTCCTGGCCCTGGCCGGCCTGGGGATCGCGGACCTGGACGGTCCCGATCTCTCGGCCGCCCAGGTGGAGCTGAGCGGATCCCTGGACCAGGCCATGAACCTGGCCTACCACTCGGGCCAGAACGCGACCGTATCGATGAGCCAGGACAGGGGCCTGGGGCACGTCCCCGTGCATCTCTCCAAACGGATCCGCTGGGGCAAGCCCGCCAGCGTCCCCATGCCGCCGGGCGTCGACGCGGTGAAGACCGCCACGGCCGGGGAATCCATGCCGCGCATCACCGTCACGCCCCGGCACACGGCCCTGGCGGCCACCTGGTTCCTCAACGACGGCCGCGACGTGCTCTACCTCCGCGTGAACGGCCAGGAGCGGGTCGTGATGATGCGATGGAAGCACGAGTTGAAGAAGTGGGTGAGGGTTTGATGCGCATCCTCGATCTCTCCCCCGACCAGCGCCCCCGAGAGCGCCTGATGGCGGGCCAGGGCGAGCAGCTCAGTGAAGCGGAACTGCTCGCCCTCCTCTGGGGCAGCGGCCACCGCGGCCGCAGCGCCGTGGAGCTGGCCCAGGACCTGCTCGGCCGCTGCGGCGGACTGGCGGGCCTTATGTCCGCGGGGCTCCAGGACCTCGTGGAGCTCCCGGGCATCGGACCCGCCAAGGCCGGCCAGCTCTGGGCCGCCCAGGAACTCTGCCGGCGCAGCCAGCGGCGCTCCGAGCGCTTCCGCATCACCAGCCCCCGCGCCGCCGGCGCCTACCTGCTGCCCCGCTGCCAGGGCTGGACCGAGGAGCGCTTCGGCATGCTGGCCCTCAACGCCAAGGGCGAGCTCCTCGCCGAGCGCATCCTCAGCCAGGGCACCGCCACCGCGACGCTCATCTCCCCGAGGGAATTCTTCCGCGAGGCCCTGCGCTACGGCGCCACCACCGCCCTCGCCTTCCACAACCACCCGTCGGGCGACGCCACGCCCAGCCGCGAAGACATCCAGCTCACGCGCCGCCTGCGCGCGGCGGGCGAAAGCCTCGGCGTGCCCCTGGCGGACCACCTCATCCTCGGCCGCGAGGCCTTCCACAGCTTCCGCGCCGCGGAGGGCTGGGACCACCAGAGCTAGGAGCTCCCATGTTTCGAGATCCCTCAAAGCTGAAAGTCTACGCGGTGGCCGACGGCCTCGCCGAGTCCGTCCACCGCGCCACCGCCGTGGTGCCCGAATGCCTCGGCGCCCAGCTCCGCCGCGCCTCCATCCGGCCGCCGCTCGCCATCCAGGAGGGCTGCGCCCAGTGGGATGACGAGGCCTTCGCCCAGCACCTGCTCCGCGCCCGCAGCGCCGCTGCCGAGCTGCGCTACCTGCTGGGCCTGGCGGGCCGAGTGGGGCTGCTGGGCACCGAAGCCCGCGCCTTGGAGGAGGAGGCGCTCCACCTGGTGAAGGGACTCCAACTGTTGTTGAAGGCGCAGCGGGAGCGTGGACGGAAGAAGGCGGACGGCCACGCGAAGGTGTAGGGTTGCGTCAACGCCAGGCGACCCATGCACCCCATCTCCCACCTCCTGATTGGCTGGACGGTCGCCAACAGCGCGCGGTTGGCGCGGCGCGACCGCATGCTCGTCACCTTGGCGGGCGTCCTGCCGGACCTGGACGGCCTGGGGGTCGTGGCCGACATCCTCACGGAGCGGACCCGGCATCGGACCTTCTACTACGACGCCTATCACCACGTCCTCGCCCACAACCTGGCCTTCGGCTGCGCCCTCTCCCTGCTCGCGGCGATCCTCGCGAAAAGGAGGCCCCTCACGACGGCGCTGGCCTTCCTGAGCTTCCACCTGCACCTGCTCGGCGACCTGGTCGGCAGCCGGGGACCTGACGGCTACCAGTGGCCCATCCCCTACCTCGCGCCCTTCAGCGACGCCCTGCAGCTGAGCTGGAGCCATCAGTGGGGCCTCAAGGCCTGGCCCAATGTCACCGCCACGACCCTCCTCCTCGCCCTGGCCCTCTACTGGACCTGGAAGCGAGGCCGTTCCCCGCTGGAGATGGTGTCCCTGAAGGGCGACGCGGCGCTGGTGAGGACCCTGAGGGTCCGGTTCGGGGAACCCTGAATGCCCCCCCAAAAAAAAGGGCCGCTGACGCGGCCCCTGATGGCGGAGAGTGGGGGATTCGAACCCCCGGTACCGGTTTACCCGATACTTTCGCTTAGCAGGCGAACCCATTCGGCCACTCTGGCAACTCTCCGAACCTCCAAGGTTACCTGGGGGCGCCTTCTGGCTCAAGGGAACTTGCGGACCCTGAAGGGCCCCACTCATGATGGAAGGGCAAGGAGGGATGGCCGAGCGGTTTAAGGCACCGGTCTTGAAAACCGGCGATGGCGTGAGCCATCCGTGGGTTCGAATCCCACTCCCTCCGCCACTGGAAGGGCCGCCGCCAGGCGGCCATTTTATTAATGGCGGGAGTGGGATGAGAATCGCCCAAGGCGAGGGTCTGAGGGTCGATGTGGGGCCAGGAGGACAGCGCATGGCGCTGCCCGACGCGGGGCCCCCACACGACCCGAAGGCCCCGCCATGGGCGCGGCCGGAGGGGACGCCCGCAGGGTGGCCCAGGAGGGAACCCCACTCCCTCCGCCAGTTCCGGTCCGTCAGCGCCAACTCCCCGCCTGCCCTTCAGAAGCGTTTGCTGAGGCTGAGGCCCGTGCGGGTGATGGCGCCAGGGTTGTCGCGGCGCTTCTGCTGGACGTGGTCCACCTGGAGGCGCCAGCGCTGGGGCAGGTTGAGTCCCAGCACGTAGCGCCCGCCATCGGCGTTGGCGTGGAACCACCACTGGTCGCCGTTCACCGAGGCCAGGGCGCCCGCAGCGTCGAGGCGCTGGCGGATGTAGCCGGCCTGCGGCCACCAGACCCGCGTGGGGCTGCCCAGCCAGATCTGGAGCTCCTCGCCCCGGCCTGGCGACTCCTGGTTGTCGTGGCGCAGGGCCTTGATCTCGATGGGCAGCTCGCCGTCCAGTTTCACGCCCAGGCCCACGACCCGGAAGGTGTACCGCGGATCCTCGTAGAAGGCCCCGCCATCGGGATCCACATAGCCGCCCGGACCGGGGTTGGAGCGTAGGAACAGGGGGGCGTCCTCCTGACGGGCCTCGAGGCGCCAGATCCCCCAGTGGCCGGTCCAGGTGAGGGGACCCTGGGCGACGCGGAGCACGGCCTGGCCCGCGCTGAGGCGGACCCTGCCGCCCTCCAGCAGACGCACGTCGCCCGCCACCGCGCGAAGGCCGGCCTCCTCGATGGAACCTTCCTCGCTGCGGAAGAAGGCCCGCCCGCCCCCACCGAGGATCCGCAGGTCGCCATCCCAGAGACTCTCGGAGCGGATCAGGGGATTCTCGATGAGGCCGGCCTGCAGCTCCACGCCGCCGCTTCCGCCCAGGGCCTGCAGGCGCAGGGCAGCCAGGTCCACGGCCCCGCCGTTGCTGTGCTCGTTGTCCTGGCGTCCCAGGTTGTTGCGGTTGCCGTCGCTGCCCAGGTAGCCCACGAGGCCCCACTCGAAACGGAGCAGGTCGTCCTCCGCGCCCAGCCCCCAGTGGAGCCTTAGGATGCCGCGGCTCCTGTCGAAGAGCCCCGGCGGGTCGTCGTCGCCGATATGGAAGTGCTCGGCCGTGAGGAGCACCGAGCCCGTGGGCCGCCACCAGGCCTTCTCCTCGGGCTTGAAGTAGCTCTCCTGGGCCGTGAGGGCGCAGCCGCACAGCAGGGCGGATAGCAGGCGGGCACCAGGCTTCATGAAGGCAACTCCCAGGGAAGGGCCTCCAGTCTAGGGGCGCGCCGGCGGAAGGTCCCGGAGCTCCTCTAGATTTCGCGGCTCAAGGGTGAAAGGACCTCCCGGGTGCCGGCATTCCCCGGTGAGCCCATTCTCACCGGAGGCCTCCATGTACCGATCCATCCTGCTCACCCTGCCCGGCCTCGTCCTCTCGGCCCAGGCCGGGGACCCCTCGCCCAGCCAGATCATCCAAGCCCTGGGCCGCCAGGGCATCCGCATCAACCAGGCCGAAGCCGAGGGCATCGGGCCCAACGTGGGCCTTGCCATGAAGGAGGCCCGCAGCCACGGCCTGGGCAACAGCAAGGTGGACTTCGCCGCCGTGGAGATCGCCTCCATGCTGGGCCTCGACGTCAGCCCCGGGACTCAGACGGTGCATCACGTGATCGCCGCCCTGGGCAGCCTGCAGAACGAGGGCTATGACCCGCGCCCCCTGCCCCTGCCCAGGCCCCGTCCTTTGCCACCCCCGCCTCCTCCGCCCAGCTGGGACAGCTACTACAACGACACCCTGAACCTCTGGAACCGCCCGGATTTCATGTCCCTGCTCCAGCGCCAGTCCTTCTTCCCCGTGAAGATAAGCTGGGAGGACATCGGCCGCGACGCGGGCAGCGTCTGGGGCGACCGCATCAGCGACGTGGGCATCTGGGTGCGCCGCCAGGAGGGCGATCCCTCCTCCGCCCAGCTGGCCCTCCCCGTGCCCCGGGATTCCAACCTCCGCCACAAGGGTCCCATGCTTCCCCGGGACCGGACCAAGGCGCCCGCTAAATCCTCGCGCCCCCCCGTCTGGG
>CAYSXG010000133.1:0-7610 GCA_964434895.1 uncultured Solibacteraceae bacterium
CTACATCGGCGACGGCAACAACATGGCCCACTCCTACATGCAGGGCACGGGCAAGGTCGGCATGAACTGCGTCATCGTCACGCCCAAGGAGAAGAAGTACAGCTGCCTGCCCGAGCTCGTCAAAAAGGCCGAGGCCGACCACAAGGCCCAGGGCACGAAGCTGGTCATCACCGACGACCCGAGCGAGGGCATCAAGGGCGCCCACGTGGTGGCCACGGACACCTGGGTCTCCATGGGCCAGGAGGAGGAGAAGGCCGAGCGCCTCAAGGCCTTCAAGGGCTTCACGGTGGACGCCAAGATGATGAAGCGCGCGGACAAGGACGCCATCTTCCTTCACTGCCTCCCCGCCTACCGCGGCTACGAGGTGACGGAGGAGGTCATCGACGGGCCCCAGAGCCGCATCTACGACGAGGCCGAGAACCGCCTGCACGCGCAGAAGGCCATCCTCTACCACCTGATGCGGAGGTAGGACTGTGGACCTCCCCGCCGGACGGGCCCCGGGAACGCTCCACGTCAGCGTGGAGCAACCCACCCTCCGGCGGGTCGTGGAGCACCTCACCCTCCTGACCCTGCTGGCGGCGGTGTCCCTCTACGCCGTGGGCCAGTTCCAGAGCTGGAAGTACATCCAGAGTTTCAGCATCCCCACCACCGGCCTCGAGCGCAGCTGGGAGACCTACGTCTTCGGCGGGGCCGTGGCGGTCATCAACCTCCTCCTGCACCTGGGCCCCGCCTCCCTCCGCTGGCTCCTCCCCCTCCTGTTGACCCTCGGCGGCTGGAGGGTTTGGCGCAGGCTGGCGACCCGACCCGAGCGCTCCGTGGCCCGGCTCCTGGCGGGCCTCTTCGTGGCCGGCGGCTACGTCTTCTTCCTCCTCATGCTGGGCATCTCCTGGGGCCTGGAAAACGCCAGGCTGGTGAAGGAGCTGCCCGCCCCGCCCGAGTGGTACGTGGTGACGCCCGAGGCCCAGGCCTCCCTGCCGGCTGGCTTCCTGGCGGCCAACGCCAAGGGGGCCCTGCGCTTCGTCGCCTCCGGCTCCGACGCCATCTTCCTCTACGATCCCGAGGGCAGGGCCACCTACGCCCTGCCCACTCGCCTGGTGGTATGCCGGGTCTACGCCCCTCGTCCCTGACCCAGGCTTCCCCCAAGCCACAGCAGCGCCGGATCCTGGGGACCCTTCCCTTCAGCCTCCGGGACGGGGCTCCAGGTAGCCCAGCAATAGGCGACAGGTCTCTTCGACCAGGGCCTCGCCGAGCACCTCCGGTCGATCCAGCACCGCGCCGTGGGTGATGGCCTCCACCGTCTGCACCAGGATGAAGGCCCCCAGCTCCGTATCCAGGGGGCGCAGGTCCTGGCGTTCGTCGAGGAAGGCCTTCAGCAGGGCCGCCACCTCGGCCTCCACCCGTCGCGTCTCGGTGCGCGCGTTGACGCGGTCCTCCTCGGCCACCAGCACCCGGTGCAGGCGGGGATTCACGCGATGGGCCTCCACCATGCCACCCACCATGGCCCGCACCACTTCCGGCAGAGGGGCTCCCCGAACCTCCCGGAGGCGGGCCCGCAGGCCCTCCAGGATTTCGTGGGTGTGCTGCTCGTTGAGGGCCCGCACCAGTGCCGCCTTGTTGGGGAAGTACTGGTAGAGGCTGCCGATGCTCACCCCCGCCCGCTCGGCGACGGCGTTGGTGGTGGCGCCTTCGAAGCCGCGCGCGGCCAGAATGTGAGCCGCGGCCTCCAGGATGGCGTCCACGGTCTCCTTGGAACGCCGCTGCCGGGCCGCCTTGCGGATCTGCGTGGGGTCCCTGGGGGCGGGTTTGGGCGGCATGGGAACGCGAGTGGTCGGATGCATGGAATCCTCCCACCCTGATGGAACCCCGCCAAGGGGTCGGAGCCCCCATGAAACCCATCGCCGCCCTTCTCGCCGCCTGCGCCCTCACCCTCGCCGCGGAGCCCCCAGGCCCGGCCCGCTACCGCCTCGTGTCCGGGACCGACCTCAACCAGGGCATCGACAAGGCCACCCAGGACCTCCCCTTCTTCGAGCGGTCCTACGCCCGCCACCGCCTGGCGGACGTGAACCCCCTCTACAAATCCCTGCGCGTCGCGCCCACGGGGGAAGGCATGGAATTGGGCTTCGACGACCGCGCCCCCCTCCGCTTGAAGGAGGGCCAGGACGTGGCCTGGACCCGCGAGGACGGGGAGACCTTCAGCGTCGGGCTCCGGAGCGAGGGACGGCGCTTCCAGCAGACCTACCGCGGCAGGGAGGGCCAGCGCGTCAATACCTTCTACGTCTCCCCGGGGGGAAGGACCCTGATCCTCACCACGCAGATCCGCAGCCCCAAGCTGGGCAAGGCCCTGCGCTACCAGCTGGTCTACGAGCGCGAAGACTGAGCTTCGGGCCCCACCTTGCTCGTCTAGTGAGCGCCGACCTCCGCCAGGAGCTTGCGCCCCTTCACCAGGCACTCCTTGTGGGTGACGTGGTGCTCGAACTCGGCGCGGAATTTCTGGAGCATGGAGTCCATGGGCCCGCAGGCCGCGTCGCCCAAGGCGCATAGGGTGCGGCCGGCGATGCGGGGGGTCATGGAGGCCAGGAGGTCCAGGTCCTCCATGCGGCCCTCGCCGTGCTCGATGCGGTGGAGGATCATCTCCATCCAGTTGCAGCCCTCGCGGCAGGGGGTGCACTGGCCGCAGCTCTCGTGGGCGTAGAAACGGATGAGGCGCAGGCAGGCCTGCACGATGCAGGTGTCCTCGTCCAGGACGATGACGCCCCCGGAGCCCGCCATGGAGCCCGCGTTGCGTACGCTATCGAAGTCCATGGGGGTGGAGAACTCGCCTTCGGCGAAGACCGGCGCCGAAGCCCCGCCGGGGATGATGGCCTTGATCTTCTTGCCGCTGGGCGTGCCGCCCGCCAGCTCGTTCACGATGAAGTCCAGGGGCAGACCCAGGGGCAGCTCGTAGAGGCCCGGACGCTTCACGTGGCCGCTGAGGCAGAAGACGCGGGTACCGCTGTTCTTCGGGGTGCCCAGCTTGGCGTATTCCGCGCCGCCCATGCGGAGGATGGGAGGCACGGCGGCGATGGTCTCCACGTTGTTGATGGTGGTGGGTTGGCCGAAGGCCCCCTTGGCCGCCGGGAAGGGCGGCTTCACCCGGGGCTCGCCGCGCCGGCCCTCCAAGGAATTGAGCAGGGCGGTCTCTTCGCCGCAGATGTAGGCGCCGGCGCCGCGGTGCACCAGGATGTCCAGGTCGAAGCCCGAGCCCAGGATGTTCTTGCCCAGGTAACCCGCTTCCCGGGCCTGATCGATGGCCGCCTCCAGCTTCTCGATGAGCCAAAGGAACTCGCCGCGAAGGTAGATGAAGCAGGTGTTGGCCTGCATCGCGTAGGCGGCAATGATGCAGCCTTCGATGAGCTGGTGGGGGTTGTATTCGAGGATCGCCCGGTCCTTGAAGGTGCCCGGCTCGCCTTCGTCCCCGTTGATGACAAGGTAGCGGGTGAAGGTACGGTCCGCCGTGTCCTTGGGCATGAAGGACCACTTGAGCCCCGCGGGGAAGCCCGCGCCTCCCCGGCCCCGGATGCCCGAGGCCTTCACGTCCTCGATCACGGCGACGGGCTCCATCTGCAGGGCCTTGCGCAGGGCCTGGTAACCCTCGTGCTTGGCCTCGTAGACGTCCAGGAGCCAGTTGCCCAGGTCCCCCGCGCCGCGCAGCATGAGGTTGGGATACTTCTCGGAACCGAAGCCCTCGAAGGTGTAGCGCTGGGGGTCGTGCTTGGTGCGGATCATCGTCGTCATCTCCCCGCGCGGCCTACTTCGCCCATTCCCGGTACTCGCCGCGCCGGCAGGCCTCCAGGATCCCGTCGAGCTTGGCCTCGTCCACGAACTCGTCGTAGATGTCGTGGTTCACCTGCAGGCAGGGACCGCTGCCGCAGGAGGCGAGGCATTCGGCCTCCTCCACGCTCCAGAGCCCGTCCGCCGTGGCCCCCTGGCCCGGCGTGGCGCCGGTCTTGGCGCAAACCTTTTCGAGGATCTCCGCGGCGCCGTTCAAGGCGCAGCTGATGTTGGTGCAGACCTGGATATGGTGCCTGCCCACGGGCTGCTTCTGGTACATGGTGTAGAAGCTGGCCACGCCGAAGACGTGCCCCTCCGGGATGGACAGGGCCTTGGCCACGGCCAGCATGGCGTCGAGGCCCACGAACCCCATTTCCCGCTGCGCGATGTGGAGGGCGGGGAGCGTGGCCGCCAGCTTGTCCGGGTACTTCGCGGCGATGGCGAGGATCTCCTGGACCGCTTCGGGGCTGAGCTCCTTCCGCTCACTCCGGGGCAGCCTCTGGCCGGTGGCGAGGGGCTGGTCGCTGGTCTCGGGAGGAAGGGGATGGTTCATGGCGGGCTCGCGGGGAACCTGCGGCGCAGCGCAGGAGATTCAGTTTACCTCGATCCAGCCGCCCCCTTCGATCCGAAAGCAGGACGAGCGGCCCCTCCGCGGGGCCCTCGGCCTACTTCTTGGGCTCGGCCTTGGCCGGGTCCACCTTGCCCGCCTCCACGTTCAGGCTGATGTCCACCTCCTCGCCCAGGGTGCCCGGAAAAGTCTTGATGCCGAAATCGTTGCGGTTGATCTTCAGGGCCCCGTCAATGAACCCCGCCACCACGCTCCCAGGGCGCATGCCCGGCTGGGTGCCGGCGTTGGTGATGGGGAAGGTGATCTGCTTGGTCACCCCGTGCAGGGTGAATTCCCCCGTCACCTCCAGCTTGCCCTTGGCCACTTCCTTCACCGCGGTGCTCTTGAAGGTGATCGTAGGGAACTTCTCCACGTCGAAGAAATCCGGGCTTCGCAGGTGCTTGTCCCGGGCCTCGTTATCCGTGTTGATGCTGGCGACGTCGATGGAGACCTCCACCGAGGACTTCGTCATGTCCTTCTCGTCGACCACCACCGAGCCCTGGAACTTGGAGAAGCGGCCGGGGGTCTTGGAAAGCAGGTGCCGGATCTTGAAGGCGACCTCCGAATGGACGGGATCGATCCTATAGAGATCCCCGCCCAGGACGGGAAGAGCCGCCAAGAAGGCCGCGGAAGCGAAAAGGGAACAAAGGGGTCGCATGGGCATCTCCGCTAGGCATTAGGCCATGGTCCAAGGTAAATCAAAAAATAGATGTTTCAACACCTTTTTTTTGAACCCGCCCGTCGCTACCCTGGGGCCCATGGATCTGAAAGAGGAACTGAAAATCCGCAAGGAGCTCCTGCCCGGCCACGAGCTGGCCCTGAGCCTGCTCCTCACCCGCGAATACCTGGCGCGGCTCTTCGACGAGCAGGTATTCAAGCGAGCCGGAATCACGGATCAGCAGTTCAACGTTCTGCGCATCCTCAAGGGCGGTCCCCCCGACGGCTACCTCATCCGGGACATCCGTTCCCGGATGATCGCCCGCAACGCGGACGTGCCGCGGCTGGTGGACCGCATGGTGGAAAGGGATCTCGTGGAGCGAAGGGAATGCCCCGAGGACCGCCGCGGCTCGAAGATCTGCATCACCCCCAAGGGGGACCAGCTCCAAGAGGAGGTTCGCCCCTTTCACGACCAGCTCTGCGCCTGGTTCGAGCAGGCCCTAAGCCCCGCCGAAATCCGCACCCTGCTGGACCTCCTGCAGAAGCTCCGGGACGATTGCCGCGGTCAGCTGGGAGTGCCCGAGGAACAGCGCCTGAACTTGCCCTGAGGAGGCAGGGGCGCTCCGCTATAGTGGCCTCGGAGCCCCCATGAACCCTCGCATCCTCGCCACCGGCTTGCCTGCCCTGTTCGCGCTGCCCGCCTTCGCCCAGACCTTCGCGCCCCCGGCCAGCCTCGAGGCCGGGCCCCTCGAAGCCCTGGCCCGCCAGGTGCTGGCCGATCCGGATCCCGAAGGGGCCATGGGGCCGGACCAACGTTTCCGCATTCAGCTCCAGGCCCGCGACCTGGAAGGGGCCTTGGAGACCATGGGCCGCCTGCGGGCCTCCCGCAAGGAGGACGAGCCCCGGAGGGGCCTTGCCACCCGCCAGCACGAACTCTTCGCCCGGACCCGCCTGCTGGAGGCCGCGGGCCGGACGCCGGAAGCCGCTCTTGCCGAAGCCTTCGCGGCCATGGAAGGCCCCATGGGAAACCCCGCCTCCTATCAGTTCGCCCTGGCGATCCGGGGCAATGCGGAGAACGCCGCCCGGGACCTGCGCGCCCTCTGGGAGAACCTGAAAGCCAAGGAACGTCTGTCCCTCGACGAGGCCGTGCGCCTGCTCCGCGCCGCCCAGACCCGGGACACCTACGCCCGCATCCTGCCTTCGGCCGCGGCCCTCATGACCGAAGCCGAGGGGCGACGCTACGCCATCGACGAGGACGTGCACGTCCGCACCAAGGACGGCGCCACCCTCTGCGCCACGGTAGTGCGCCCCAAGGCCGCGGGCCCCCTCCCCACGGCCTTCGAATTCACCATCTACGCCAACGAGTTCAACCGCACCGAGGCCCTGCATTCGGCCTCCGAAGGTTTCGCGGGCGTGGTGGCCACTTCCCGGGGCAAGCGCCATAGCCCCGACGCCGTGGCGCCCTACGAGCACGACGGCGCCGACGCGGCGGGGGTCATCGCCTGGATCGCCCGGCAGCCCTGGAGCGACGGGCAGGTGGGCATGTACGGAGGCAGCTACGACGGCTTCACCCAGTGGGCCGCCGCCAAGCACCGCCCGGCAGCCCTGAAGTCCCTCATGCCCTGCGTGCCCGTAGCCCCGGGCATCGACACCCCCATGGAGGGCGGCGTCTTCCAGAACTACGCCTACAGCTGGATCCCCTACGTCACGAACACCCGGCTCCTCGACGAGGCGGACTACAGCGACTGGAAGCGCTGGAACGGGCTGGACTGGGCCTGGTTCGAAAGCGGAAGGCCCTACCGGGAGCTTCCGGACGTGGACGGCCGACCCAATCCCCTGTGGCTGCGCTGGCTCGCCCATCCCACCTACGATGCCTACTGGCAGGCCATGGTCCCCTACGGGGAGGAGTTCGCCCGGGTGGACATCCCCGTCCTCACCACCACGGGCTACTTCGACGGCTGCTCCCTCAGCGCCCTCTACTACTTCACGGAGCACACCCGTCGCCAGGGGGCCGAGCACTACTTCCTCATCGGGCCCTACGACCACATCGGCGGGCAGCGGGGCTCCGTCGACGTCGTGGGCGGCTACCCCATCGACCCCGCCGCCCGCCTCGACATCGAGGCCCTGCGCTACCAGTGGCTCGACCACACCCTGCGCGGCGGCCCCCGGCCCGCGGCCTTGAAGGACCGCGTGAACGTCCAGGTCATGGGCGCCAACACCTGGCGCCACGCGCCCACCGTGGCCGCCCTCGCCACGGGGAGCCTGACCCTGCACCTGGACCCGGCCGAAGCGGACGGCATGCGCCGCCTCAGCCCGCGCCCCCCGGCGTCGAGATCGGACTTGGCCTTCACGGCGGACCTCAAGGACCGGAAGACCCTCAGCTTCCCCGGGCCCGCTGACATGGAGGGGCGGGAGATCGACGCCAGCAACGGCCTGGCCTTCGCCACCGCCCCCCTCGAGGCCCCCCTGGAGGTGAGCGGCTGCTTTTCCGGCCGCCTGGCCTTCATCACCAACAAGCGGGACTTGGATCTGAGCC
>CAYSXG010000134.1:0-3515 GCA_964434895.1 uncultured Solibacteraceae bacterium
CCCCCAGGGCAGTGCCGGCGGTGGGCCGCGCCCGGGAGGGGGGGGAGGGCACCGCTCCGTGGGTGGGCACGTCGGCGGGGGGCAGGCCCAGGGCGCGGGCCTGGCCCTCCCCGACCTCCGAGAGGGGGATATCGATCTGTCCCTGGTAGCGCCCCTCGGCGTTCCAGGGGGTTTCACCGTGCCGGGCGAGAAGGATGCGCATCAGACCATCTCCAGGCTGACGATGCCGGGGATGGCCCGCAGGGCCTGCACCTGCTTCTCGGGTACCACCTGGTCCACGGTGATGGCCGCGAGGGCGTGCCCTTCGCCGGTGGATCCCAGGGAGAAGTTGATGATGTTGATGCCGCCGGCGCCGAGGTGGCTGCCCACGAGGCCGATGACCCCGGGCCGGTCCTCGTTGCGCATCAGGAGGAAGTGGGCGCGGGGGTCGAAGTCCAGCTCCACGCCGTCCAAGCGGACGACGCGGGGGCCGCGGTGGAGGGTGGCCTCGATCTCCCGGGCCCCCCGTTCCCCTTCGACCCGGACGCGCAGCAGGCGGTCGAAGCCGTCCCCCTCTCCTCCGAGGGTCTCGCTCACCTGGAGGCCCCGGAGGGCCGCCTCCTGCAGGGCATTCACGGGGGTCACGCGGCCCGAGGCGGTCCCCAGGAGGGCCGAGACCAAGAGGCGGGTCAGGGGCTTGGGGTCGAGCTTCTCCACCCGTCCCGCGTAGGTGAGGTGCAAGGAGGTGGGGGCGGGGACCAGGCGCGCGCAGAGCTTGCCGAGGCCCGTCATCAGGGGCATCCACGGCCCCATCTCCCGGGCGGCTTCGGGGGAGAGCGGGGGCAGGTTCACGCAGCCGGCCACGGCGCCGGTGCCGATGAAGTCGATGACCTGCCGGGACAGGATGGCGCTCACGGCCCGCTGGGCCTCCTGGGTGGAGGCGCCCAGGTGGGGGGTGAGGATGAGCTTGGGATGGGTCCGCAGGGGGGAGTCCGCCGGCAGCGGTTCCGTGATGAAGGTGTCCAGGGCGGCCCCGCCCAGGTGCCCCTCGTCCAGCAGGGCGAGGAGGGCCTTCTCGTCCACCAGCCCCCCCCGGGCGGCGTTGACCAGGTAGGCGCCCTTGCGCATCCGGCGCAGGCGTTCCTCGCTGAGGAGGTTGGTGGTCTCCTTGGTGCGGGGGATGTGCAAGGTGACGACGTCGGCCCAGGCCAGCAGCTCCTCCAGCTCCATCAGGGGCACGGCGTGGCGGCCGGCGGCGGAGGCGGGCAGGAAGGGATCGTGGGCGGCCACGTCCATGCCGATGCCGTGGGCCTTGCGCGCCACGGTGCTGCCGATGCGGCCCAGGCCGATGACGCCCAGCTTCTTGCCCTCCAGTTCGAAGCCGGTGAGGCCGGTCTTGGGCCAGTCGCCGGCCTTCATGCCCGCGTCCGCCCGGGGCGTGTGGCGGGCCAGGGCGAAGAGGAGGGCCAGGGCCTGCTCCGCGGCGGCGAGGGTGTTGCCGTCCGGGGCGTTCATCACGGCCACGCCCTTATCCGTGGCCGCGTCCACGTCGATGGTGTCCACGCCGGCCCCGGCGCGGCCGATGACCTTGAGGGCGTCGGATTTGGTGATGACCTCGGCGGGCACCTTGGTGGCGCTGCGCACGATGAGCACGTCCACCCCTTTCAGGGCCTTGGCCAGGGCCCCGGGTTCCTTGATGGGGTCGGAGGCGAGAACCTCCCATCCCGCCTGGCGGAAGGCCGCCAGGCCGTCTTCATGAATGCCGTCGCAGGCGAGAACTCGCATGGGATCTCCGAGAAAGGAAAGGGTGGAACCGCAGATTCCGCAGATGACGCGGATGAAAAGCTGGATCGGTCGATGGCATTTCATCCATCTGCGGAATCAGCGAAATCTGCGGTTTCTACTTCAGTTGTTCCGCCAGCACCGCCTGGGCGGCCTCGCTGCCGGGGGCCGCGAGCTTCACGCCGAAGGCCTTGAAGGCGGTTTCCAGGGTGCTGATGACCATGAGGGTGTCGAGGGAATCGGTGTAGCCGAGGTGGGCCACCCGGATCATGTGGTCCTCCAGCTCCCCCTGCCCGTTGGCGAGGGAGAGGCCGAATCGGTCCCGCAGGGCCTTGAGGAGGGCGCTGGAGCCGTCCACGGTGACGGCGGTGAGGGCGTTCCCTGGCGCCTGGGCGAAGCAGGGCAGGCCCCATTGGGCCAGGGCCGCGCGGAAGGCGCGGGCCTGCAGTTCGGCGTTGGCGATGAGGGCCTCCACGCCGCCCATGCCGTCCACCCATTTGCACGCGGTGTCCAGGGCCGCCACGAGGCCGATGGCCGGGGTCCAGGCGGTGCCGGAATCGGCGTGGGCCTTCAGCTCCGTGCGCAGATCGAAGTAGAAGCGCGGCAGGTGCGGCGCGTTCAGTTGGGCCAGGTAGCGGGGGGAGAGGGCCAGGAAGGCCAGGCCCGGCTGCAGGGCCAGGGCCTTCTGGCTGCCGCAGACCAGGGCGTCGCATCCGTCGGACATGCGGACGTCGTGGACGCCCACTCCGGTGATGCCGTCCACCAGCACCAGCGCCTCCGGTTGGAACTCCTTGAGGGTAGCCACCAGCTCCTTCACGGGATGGCGCACGCCCGTGGAGCTCTCGTGTTCCTGGATGCAGAAGGCTTTGAGGCGGGGGGCCGCCCTCAGGAGCTCGCGCAGGGCTTCCGGCGCGAAGGTCTCTCCGTAGGGCGCGGCCAGCTCCAGGACCTGGAGGCCGTAGGCCTTGGCGATCTTCACGAAGCGCTCGCCGAACTTGCCGGCGTGGGCCACGAGCACGGCGTCGCCGGGGGCGCAGGCGTTCACCACGGCGGCCTCGAGGGCGGCCGTGCCGCTGCCGGAGAGGATCACCACCTCCTCGCCGTCCTGGAGGCGGTAGAAACGCCGCAGGCCTTCCCGGGCGCTACGGAAGAGCGCTTTGAAGGCCGGGGTCCGGTGATGGACCGTGGCGAGCGACTGGGCGGAAAGACCCTCCGGCAACAAGGGAGTCGGGCCGGGGGTCAGAAGGCGGGGCTTCACGAGCATGGGCTCTCCTGACGGATAGGGGCGTATGCCGGGCTTCTCCCGGGTCGCCAAGATGTCGAAGGTCCACGTTCCCCGGAAAAAGCCCGAAGAACAAGCCGCGAATAAAATCCGGGGGCCCGTTAAACTAATACGTTTGGCTGGGGGCGCTCGGGGCTCAGGACTTTCCCGGAAGGTGGCCCCGCTCCTTGAGCTTGGCGGCCAGACGCTCGGCGGTGTCGATGGCGAAATCGATGTCCGCGTCGGCGAGGGTCGGGCCCTGGCCGGAGGCCATGGCGCTCAGGATGGCCAGGGCGTAGTGCTCGACGCGGTGCAGGGCCGTTTCCGGAGGATGGGGAGCTTCGCTCATGGGGCCTCCTATCGAGGGGTCGGTCTATGGGTGTGGGGTGTCGGTCCAGGTGGAGGGATCCGAGTTGTCGAGGGGGTCCGCCTTGGGGAGGGCGGTGCGGGCCGGGAGGGACGTCTCGCTGCCCACGGCGGTCGATGTGGAGCG
>CAYSXG010000134.1:3525-7526 GCA_964434895.1 uncultured Solibacteraceae bacterium
GTGCGGGCCGGGAGGGAGGGGGGCGCTTCCTCGGGGGCCTCCGGGGCGGCGTGATCCTGGATCATGGCCACGTTCATGAGGATCTCGGTGATGGGCAGGTCCCGGATGGAGGCCTCCACTCGGCAGGTGTCCACGAATTCGACCTCCGGGCGCTCCCAGCCCAGGATTTCGTAGGCCGCGGGCAGGCCCTCCTTCTCCTTGTGCAGGGCGTGGATGAGCTCCCCCTCCTTGCAGTAGAGCTGGCCGCGATCGGCGCCGCGTTTGACGGTGAGGGTGCAGCTCTTGCGCTCCCAGCTCAGCAGCTGGAGCAGACTTCCCAGGGTGATGCCCCGCACCAGGCCCGTGGGCTCCTGGTCCGCCGCCGCCCGGATCTCCTCCATCAGGTGGGAGAGGCGCGGGGGCTTGGCCAGGATGCGCAGGGCCCCGAGGTTGAGGGGCATGTTGTGGTGCTCCGATTCCGGCATGCCCGTCATGACGATGATGGGCAGGGCGGGATAGTCGCTGGCCACCCGGGTGATGAGGCTGAACCCGTCCATCACGGGCATGTTCAGGTCCGTCACCAGCACGTCCACGGTCTCGCTGCGCAGGATGTCCAGGGCCTTCCGCCCGTTCTCCACCAGCAAAACCTTGAAGCCGTTCAACCCCTTGAGGCCCATGCGGTAGAGGCTCTGCACCGCCCGGTCGTCCTCGGCCACGAGGAGGGTCTTCTGGGGGCCCTCCGGGGCCGGGGGCTTCCAGGCGAAGGGATTCGAGGACGGGGTGGTCATGGTCAGGCCGAGGGGCGCTCCTTTCCTTTGGGGATTCTACGCGCGGGAACCGGTTCCTGGGCCAGGGCCGTTTGGGCGGCCCTTTGGTCCTCGGGATGGGCCTCGAACCAGGCCACGGCCCAGGGGGCCAGATGCCCGTCCTCGTAGTCCCGGACCTTCCTCAACTGGGCGGCGAGGGTCTGGATCACGGCGTCGTGGACGTCCTCGGGTTTGGGGGGGATATGCCCTTCGAAAATGGGGAGGCCGAAGTAGTCCAGGAGGGTTCGTTCCGCGGGCTTGCCCCAGACGGCGTAGGTGCGGTCCTCGGGCCCCCCCACGGGCTTGACGTTCAGGTTCTCCCCGTAGAGGTAGTAGAAGACGGCCTCGCCGTCGGACCAGTTGCGGAGCACGCCCAGGGACCCCTTGAGCAGCTCGTTCTGGAGCTCGAGGTCCAGGGGCTTGCCCGTGCGGAAGTCCCAGGGGCCCACGTGGGCGTGGGCCACGCTGGGGTAGCCCACCTCGGTGATCATCACCGGGCGGTGGAAGCGGGCCTGGAGGGTGCGAGCCTTGTTGACGATCCACCACCACGCGTTCCGGATCTCCACCGGCGTGGGGTACTCGTCGTACTTGGCGATGGGGTCGTAGGTGTTGATGCCGATGACGTCCAGGCAGGCGCCGAAAGTGAAGCTGTCGTGGCTATCGAAATTCACGCTGTAGGTGAGTTTGCGGTGGAAGACCTTCCGGACCTCGCCCGCCAGTTGGGCCCAGCGCTCGGGAAAGCGGTGGGTGCTGGCCATCTCGGTGCCGAGGGAATACCACTCCACGCCGCCCTCCTGGGCCAGCTCCGCCAGGTGCACGTTGAAGGCGGTGTAGTTCTTCCACCACAGGTCCCAGTCCTCGGGCTCGATGTTCCCTCGCCACCAGGTGGCGTTCTCCGCCTCGTCCCTCAGATTGATGGTGGGGAAGAACATCATGCGCAGTCCCCTCAGCCGGGCCTGTCGGAAGGTGCACCGGAGGCTCTCTTCCGTGGGACTGGACGTGGGGTGGCGGACGATCTCGGTGCTGTCGAACCGCTCCATGCGGTAGATGGCCTGGAGGCTCACGCAGGTGGCCCCGGTGGCCGCGATGCGGTCGAGCTCCTCCCGGTAGTCGTAGTCCGGCAGCCCGGCGTAGAGTCCCAGCACCATCCCCCGCGGCTGGGGCACGAGGCGCTGCCGCTCCCGCCGCCGGATCAGGAGGAGGGCGACGGGGAGGGCGGCCAGGGCCAGGACGGCGAGGGATTTTCGGAGCATGGGGGGTCCATCAAGACGACGGGCCCCGGCGGGGCCCGTTCCATCCTTACACGGCGCGCCTCAGTTGAGGCGGAGGCCCACGTAGACCCTTCGGGGCTCGATGCGGTAGTCGAAGGGGAAGTTGAAGTTCTTGATGAGGCCCCCCGCCTTGTCGGTGGCGTTCTTGGCCCCCACTTCCAGTTCGAGGCCCTTGTCCATGCGGTAGGCCACCCGCAGGTCCGTGCTGACCCACGAGCCCACCTGGGCGGGCCTGTAGGTCCGGAAGGTGTCCCCGACGGGGTCCGTCGCGGGATCCGCCGGGGCCAGGTCGCTGGCCCGGCGCTTGACCTCGCCCTGGTAGTGGGAGGTCAGGCCGACGGTCCAGTCCCCGCTGCGGTAGCTGAGACCCAGGTTGAAGGTGAGGGTGGGAGCCCAGGTGGTCTCGCGGGTGTCTGCGATGATGTTGGGGTCCTGGCTCTCCTCGTCCACGCGCTTGGCGTAGCTGCCGTTGAGGAAGCCCTGGTAGGCGCCGGCCCCGAAGAGCAGCTCGGTCTCCAGGCCCTGGGTGGTGAGGGTGTAGAGGTTGGTGCTCAGGTTGTAGTTGGCGGGGCTGTAGGCGATCTGGTTCTTGAACTTCGTGTGGAAGGCGTTGATCCGCCAGGTGAGGTTCTTGTTGATGCTCCAGTCCCCGGCCAGCTCGAGGGTGTCGATGATCTCGGGCTTGAGGTTCCGGATGTTGGAGGCCAGGGAATAGGTGTTGGCGCCGAAGAGCTCCGTGGGGGAGGGCGTCCGGAAGGCCTGGCCCGCCAGGAGCTTGAGGGAGAAGGTCTCCCCGCCGTGGTAGATCAGGGCCAGGCGGGGGCTCACCCGGGAAAAGCTGAGGGACTCGGAGGGGCTTCCGTCCTTGTCCAGGGCGTTGAAGTCCGAGGACTGGCGGTCGTAGCGGAGGCCGAGGGTCAGCGAGAAGTGGTCCTGGAGGACCTTGCCGGTGGCGTACTGGGCGTACAGGCCGACCTTCAGGACGGGCCGGTCCTTGGTCCACTCCAGCCAGGGCTTGAGATCGTGCATGGCGCCGTCCGGGAAGGGCAGGTAGGCGGTGGGGTTGGGGTTGCCATGGTCGTCAAAGCCGTTGAGGTCCACGTTGGAGAAATGGGTCCGGTCCCCCGCGTAGGTGAAGCGCGTCACCTCCGCGCCGAAGACCGTGCTCCCCCCGTTTCCGAAGGTGAGCGTACCCTGGGCGCGCCCGAAGGCCTCGTCCGCGTGGGTGTCGAGGTATTCCCACAGCCCGTTGGGATAGAAGGCGTTCCCGTTGGGGTAGTAGCGCTGGTTCCAGTCGATGGTGTGGCGCTGGTAGCGGAGCACGTATTCCTGGGACCAGGCGCCCTTTTCGAGGCGGTAGGAGCCCACGAGGATGTCCCGGGCCTCCTTCATGCTCTCGCCCAGGTCCGGTGTGAAGAAGATCCAGCCGTGCCCCGTGCCGAACTGCCAGGCCTGGTGGTGGTACTGGAAGACGAGTCCGCCCAGGGAGCCCCGGCCCTCGATCTTGCCCAGGAAGTAGTCGTTGCTGCGACGGTCCCAGGTCTTGAAGCGGGCCAGCCTCCCGTCGGACCCCAGGCGCTCGCTGCCGTCGTAGTCCAGATACTCGTCGCCGTCCGAGGCGAAGCGGGACTAGGCCGCCACGTAGCCGAAGTTTTCCCCGGTGAAGCCCGTGACGAGGTCGAGGTGCCGCACCCCGAGGTCTCCGGCCCGCAGTCGGGCCGAGTAGGCTCCAGGTTCACGCTGAACGGCAGCGGTTCCTTCGACGGGCCGACGCCGAATCGTTCGGAGGGCCACCCGCTGGTCTTCAACTGGAGCATCGTCCGCGAGCCGGCCGCGAGCGCGATCACCACGGCGAGCTTCAGCGTCAACCATCCCTCCGCCGCCACGACGACCCAGACCCCGCGCGATCCCAACGCACGACCCATACTGTGGTGAATCAGAACGT
>CAYSXG010000135.1:0-7522 GCA_964434895.1 uncultured Solibacteraceae bacterium
GGTGGCCAGCCGGATGCGGGGCACACAGGTGATGTCGCCGAGCTCGGCCTCTCCGTGACTGGGCCGGGAGAAGGGCAGCAGTGTCGCGCGCATGGTCGTGGAGGTCATGGATTTACCGTCAGAAGGTACCGGCGGCGGCCCCGATGGTCCAGCATCGTCTCGAGGATCTCTACGGGCTTCCCGGCTTTTTCGAAGGAGCTTCGCTGGGTTTCGGAAGCCAGATAAAGGCCCGGCTCCCCGGCCCGGGCGAGGAACACCTCCGGGTAGTGCTCGGCATCCCCCGCCACGTAGCTGATCCAGCTCCCGTCGCGGGTCAGGTTCCAGCCGCTCCCCGCCCAGCCGGCCGCGGGAGCGACGCGCGTGACCGAGCGCTTCTCGGGGTCGAGCCGGTGCAGGTACGAGCCGGTGCCGACGCTGGCGGAGAACCAGATGCCGGCACGGGTCCACGCCACCAGCGAGACGTCCTCGTCGAAGTCGCGCGTCAGGAGATGGAGCGAGCCCCCGCCACCACGTGGGCGCGGGTGGCCACCCCCCCCGGGGCGACCATCACCCCGCTGCCGTTGCGACGGAGGCCGGCCCCCACCTCCCCCACGACGCGCAGCACCGAGGCGGCGGAGGCTTCGGGAGCGGGAACCTCAGGTCCCCCCCCTCCGAGGGCCAGGGCCAGGAGGGGGGGGACGGAGTTGCGGAACCTCATCCGGAGATTAAAGCAGCCCCGGCTTCACTTGATGGTGATGGCGTAGTAGTCCCCGGCGGCGCTCAGGTTGGCGTTCACCAGCATGTTCGCGGAAATGGCCTGGGGAGAGGTCTTGCTGTGGCTCTGGCTGCCCTTCACGGCCGAGGCGTCCGGGGCGGCGAAGCTTCCCGGGGCCACGGCGGTCGGGTACAGGGCCGGCCCCACCCACAGGGCGTACTCCCCCACGAAGGTCTGGTAGGGGGTGATGCCGATGGTGTAGGTCTGCGGGGTGAGGGGGAGGGCGACGCTGTCCAGGGCCCCCACGTCGTACTTCACCAGCTGCTTCCCGGAGGCGTCCCAGACCGTGACGATGTCGTCGGTGTTGGCGGAATTCCCGGCGTCCTGGAGGGTGTTGATCCAGTAGAGGGGAAGGCCGAAGGTGAGGGACTGGGGGGGCAGGGTGGCGCCGGCGGCGAGGGTGAGCGTGCTCGTGGTGGCGACGGTGCCGTAGAGGTTGGCCTTGGCCGTGTAGGTGCCGGGGCGGAGGAGGTTGAAGTAGGCGTTGGAGTCGGTGTCCGTGAGGGAGCTGGCCACGTAGTTGGTGATGGCCCCCGAGGCGTCGCACTGGTAGAGGTAGACCGCCGTTCCGGGCAGGGGCGTGCTGGCGCCCTGGAAGGAGTTGGAGACCTTGATCCGCACCGGGACGTTGAGGTAGTTGGAGGCGGGGGCCTTGGAAGCGTTCACGTCCGCCACCACCGCCCCGATGGTCTTCAGGACGTTCACGCGGCCCCAGCCGGTGCCGTCGGTCCAGCCGGTGGCCCCTTCGATGAAGTCCGCGTTCTGCTCGAGGTAGGTGCGGATCTGGCCGACGCTCAGGTCCGGGTTGAAGGTCAGCATGTAGCCCACCAGGCCCGTGACGAAGGGGGCGGACATGGAGGTGCCGGACTCCGAGCCGTAGTCGCTCGAGGAGCCGTTGTAGGTGGAGATGATGTCGTAGCCCGGGGCCGAGACCGAGATGTAGCGGCCGTAGTCGGAGAAGTGGACCTTCTTGTCCTGGCCGTTGGTGGCGCCCACGGCGATGACCCCGGCGTAGGCCGCGGGGTACTTGGCCACGCGCTGGCCATCGTTGCCCATGGAGGCGATGATGGCCACGTTGTTCTCCACCGCCGCCTCCACCATGTCGACGGCGAACTGGCTCGCGGAGGAGCCGCCGAGGGACATGTTGACCGGGATGGTGTGGGTGTAGTGGGTGGAGAGCTTCCAGTTGATGAGGTGGTAGAGGGAGCCGTAGATGGCCCAGGTGCCCCCGGAGCCGTTCAGGAGGCCCTTGTAGCTGACGAGGTTCACGTTCCAGCACACGCCGGCCACGCCCTTGCCGTTGTTGCCCGCGGCGGCGATGGTGCCCGCCGTGTGGCTGCCGTGGCCGCCGGCCCCCCCGGGATCGTCGGTCATGGCGTGGGTGGTGGAGCCGATGTAGTCGATGGGCTGGACCGTGGGGTCGTTGGTGCCGTTGATGAGGGCGTTGCCGTGGTCCAGGTCGTACCAGGAATAGGCGTGCTGCACCACGGGCTGGAGGTCCTCGTGGGAGAAGTTGATGCCGGTGTCGATGTCCACCACCACGGGCTTGTTGGGCCCGAAGCCGTAGGTGGTCCAGGCGTCCTTGGCCTTGGTGAGGTACACCGAATACTGCTGGCTCAGCACCATGGGATCGGGGTTGGTGTAGGCGATGCCCCCGTCGGCGGTCACCCGCAGATCCGGCTCCACGTAGATGATCCCCACGACCTTTTTCAGGTTCTCCAGGGTCTCGAGCAGGTTCGATTCCTTGCGGAGGTGGAAGTAGGTGGCGCCCTTGTAGGTGAAGCGGCCGGCCACCGTGAGGCCCTCGTCCGCGAAGAGGGCCTCTCGGAAGCCGGCCCTGGTCTTGGCGATGAGGTAGCCGTAGTCCGTGTTCTGGCGCAGGCTCTCCTCGCTGGTGGGCTGGAAGAACTCGTAGGGGGACTGGGGCTCCAGGGAGGTGCTGTGGTGGACCTCCGGCGGCGGCCCGTCTGGGATGGTTCCGGGGGCCCCGGAGGAGCAGCCGATGGCGAGGAGGGCGGAGGCCAGGGCCGCCAGCGAGAGGGAGGCGATGGGGGTTCGGTTCATGGGGTCCGTCCTACTGGGCATTGGGGGAGACGATGAGGGTGTAGAACCCGTTGATCGCGCCGTAGCTCTTCTCGTAGGTGCTCCCGTAGGAGCGTCCGAAGGCCTGGCTGTTGCTGCCGGGGGTGAAGCGGATGAAGGAGGCCGCGTCGCTGGCGGAGGCGCTGGCGCCGCCCTTGGTCCCGAACACGCTCCACTCGTAGGTGAGGCCCGGGAGCAGGTTGGCGGTGGCGGGCAGCTTGATGCTGAGGGTGGCCTTGTCCGAGGAGACGGAGACTTCGGAGGAGGCGTCCACGAAGCTGGACCCGCTCAGTTTCTCGAAGCGCGCCGCCGCGAAGTTGTAGCGGTAGCTCTGGCCGTAGACCGTGTTGCCCAGCTTGTCCTTGACGAAGAGGTAGAAGCGGTAGAAGTCCGAGACCGCCGGATCGAAGAGGGAGGGGTTGGAGATGGTGAAGGCCAGGGTGGGCGTCAGGGTGGCGACCACGCTGTCCATGGCCGGCGAAGCCAGGCTGACGGTGTGGGGGGCCAGGAACCGGGCGGAGAGGGCGGGGGATTCGGGCGTGTAGCCGCCGTTGCTGCCCGTGTTGCCGTTGAAGGCCTTCACCTTGTAGTAATAGGTCACGTTCTCGGTCAGGGAGGGGTCGTTGTCGTAGTAGAAGTGGATACCGCTGCTTCCGGTGGACAAGGAGCCGTACTGGTTGGTGGCGATCTTCAGGTAGTTGACGCCGTCGGTGGAGCGCCAGATCTCGAAGCCCCGGATGCCCGGCGCGGTGGCGCCGCTGCCGACGTTGAACTGGACGTAGGCGGAGTAGGAGGTGTTCTTCCCGTCCACGGGGCTGACGACGAAGATGTCGCGGCTCAGGCCGAAGGTGTCGAGGCGGACGTTGAGGGCCGAAGGGACCACGTTGGAGAGGTCGGGGTCCGTGCTCGTGGCCACGCCGTTGGTGATGGTGAGGTAGACCTTCTGCTCGGTGCGGTTGTTGGCCACGTCGTAGGCGACGATGTCGAGGGCGTGGGTGGTCCCGGCCGCCAGGTTGGTCAGGGGCAGGCCGAACTCGAAGGTGGAGCGGTACCAGGGCAGGCCGTTGACGGCGGCGGGCACGGCCAGCTCGTCGGTCTTGAAGGCGGAGATGAAGTCCCAGGCCCAGGCGGGCTTGTCGACGTTGATGCCGACCCCGTAGCCCGACCAGGAGGTGGGGCTCACGGCGGACTGCCCCAGGGCTGTGACCTTGAGCCCCTGGACGTGGGCGAGGGTGTCGGTGATCTGGTTGTTGGCCACCGGGGTCCACGTGGTTCCGTCGGCGCTGTAGGCGATTTGGGAGATCTGCGGCGCCACCGCCGGAAAGGACCGCATGCCCAGGGGCTGGCAGTAGAGCGTGATCGAGGATTCCAGCGTCGGGGCGAGGTTGACGAAGGTGGACTGGGCGCTGCCCGCGGACTGGGCCAGGAGGGTGTAGCGGGCCTGGGGATCGAAGCCCAGGGTGGCGAGGCCCTTGGCGTTCACGCCGATGCCGGACTCCAGGACCTTCCCGCTGGCGTCCAGCACGGAGATCGTGGCCGAGGGCACCGCGTTCCCGTTGACGGAATCGAGGACCCATACGGGCAGGAGGGGCTGGTATTCCGTGACGTTCACCGTGTAGGTCTTGTGGGTGCCGTCCTCGGCGGAGACCGCGATCTGGATGGGGGTCTGGCCCCAAGGAAGGGCGACGGGGGCGGAGGCGGAGCCGCTGGCCACCGTCGTGCCGTTCACCTGGAGGGTGGCCTTGGCGCTCTGGGCCGTGGCCGTGACGGTGAGGGAGGGGGCCCCGGAGTACAGGCTCACCCCGTAGCTGGTGGTGGCGGGGTCGAAGGCCGTGGAGAGGGTTCCCTTCGAGAGGGAGAGGCTCGCCAGGTTCGCGTTGGAGTCCTTGGGGGGGACGGGCGTGGAGCTGGAGGAGCCGCCCCCGCATCCGACGAGGAAAAGGGCCGCCGAAGAAAGCGCGAGCCCCGCCAAGGGCTGTCTGATGCCATAGGCCATCGGGAATACCTCCTGTTGTGAGGGCAAGCCCTCATCTTGCCCCGGAAGGCGGGAATCGCCAAGGTTCCGGAGCGGCAGGCGGGGAGGTTAAAGTCAAGACCTGTTTGATTTTGTGACAGACGAGGGCCTCCGAACCGAGGTCGTCCCGGGGCCCGACGAGCCGAAGGCCCTGGCCCTGAAGGTAGCGATAAGCCGCTGGGCCAAAATAAGCTGGTCAGGCCACAAGCACGGCCCCTAAGCGTCGCGCGTGGCCCCTTCGCGGGCATCAGAGGGTGTCTGGATGATCCGGTGGTTTCCGGCGGGGGCCCCCTGGAATTCCGGGGACGGGGCTGGGATCGTGAAGCCTCGTGATGCCCGTGCGCCCCCTCCTGCTGCTGATCCTTCCCTCCCGCCTCGCCGCCGGGCCTGCGGACCTCCCGACGGGCGTCGTGATTCCCCGCGTGGCCTGCCGGGCGGAGCCCTCCCTCAGCTACGCCCTCTACCTGCCCAAGGGCTACCGGGAGGGAGGCGCCTGGCCGGTGCTCTTCGGCTTCTCCCCGGGCGGCCTGGGGCGGGAGCCCGTGGACCTCTTCCGGGAGGCCGCCGACCGCTCCGGCTGCATCGTGGTGGGCTCCAACGATTCCCGGAACGGGCCCCTGGGCCCGGCCCTCCAGGCCATGCGGGCCCTCTGGAAGGACGTGAACGCACGCTTCAAGGTGGACCCCCGGCGCTGCTACGCCGTGGGCTTTTCGGGGGGCGCGCGGATGGCGCTGCGCCTGGTCCAGGACCATCCCCGGGCCTTCTCCGGCCTGATCTCCTTCGGGGCCTTCGGCTTCGGCCCGGGGGAGCTGGCGGGGCTCAAGGGCACCCGCTTCGTCCTGGCCTGCGGCTTGGAGGACTTCAACCACTGGGAGCTCCTCGATGGACGCGCCCAGCTCCGCTCCCGGGGGCTCCCGGCCTGGGCGGAGCGCTACGAGGGGGGGCACGGCTGGCCCCCCCCGGAGACCTGCGAGGAGGCCCTGGCCTTCCTGGAAGGGGGGACCGCGGTCCAAGGAGGGGGCCCTTCGGCCTTCCCGGCCCGCCGCCGCCGGGCCGCGGAGGAGGCCGAGGCCCAGGGCCTCAAGCTCCTGGCCCTGCGGCGTTGGGAGGACCTGGCGGAGGCCTTTCCCCAAAGCCCCGAAGGCCGGGGGGCCGCGGAGCGCCTTCCCCTCCTGGCCAAGGACCCGGACGTGAGGGCGGAGCTGGATCTGGAAGAGCGCTACCGGCGGATCCGCGCGGGGATGGACCCCATGCGGTCCACGCCCCGCTACGTGCCGGAACTGGAGCGCCTGCACCGTCTCTCCCGGGAGGGGAAGGACCCGGAGGCCCTCATGGCGCGACGGGTCCTGTCGGGGGAATGCCTGGTCATCCAGATGGCCGCCTTCGAGGCCCTGGAGGCCCGGGACTGGCCCCGGGCGGCCCTGCTCTTCCGCACCCTGGCCTCCCTGAGGGAGCGGGACCCCATGTCCCTGCTCTACCTGGCCGGAGCCCTGGCGCAGCTGGAGCAGAAGGGAGAGGCCCTCCGCATGCTGCGCCTGGCCTACGACCGGGGCTTTCGCGGCGCCGAGGACCTGAGGAAATCCGAGCGGCTGAAGGGGTTGCGGGGGGATCCGGAATTCGAGAGGCTGCTGTCCTCCATGGACGCGCCGCCCTGATCCCAAAAACTGCGGTTGAAACCGCGAATCCGCGAGAAGGCGCTTCGCGCTGGCCTGAGGGCCCACTCGGTCGCGCACCAAGCGGATGCTGAAGACCTCCGCGGGCATGGCGGTTTCACCCCCTTCCTGCCGCCGAAGGCCGGGCCGAGGGTGGGGCCTCAGCCGCCCCCCAGGCCGGGAGGCCCCAGCCGGGCAGCACGGGCTGGGCGGGGTAGCGCTGGCGCAGGCGGGCCAGGGCCCCTTCCAGGCGCTGGAGTCTGAGGGCGGCGGGCTCCTGGAAGAGGGGCCGGATCTGGCCCAGGCCCCAGCGGAGGCGGACCTCCACGCGATGGACCAGCAGGCGGCGGGTGGCCCGGGCCCGGAAGCCCTCCTCCACCCCCCGGGCCAGGGCCAGGGGCGGACATCCCAGGGCCTCGGGCTCCAGCCGCCAGAAATGGGGGCTGCCGTCCACGTCCCACCAGCGCAGGCTGAGCTGGCGCGGGCTGCGGGGATCGGACCAGAGGCGGTGCAGGAGCCAGGCCGCCAGGGGGACCTCCTCGGGCAGGCAGGGGGGCTCCAGGCGCCAGAGGTGGCGGGAAGTGCCGGGGGGATCGGCGAAGAAGGGCAGCTGGGGCCGGTCCTCGCCTCGAGCCCGCTGGAGCAGGTCCCGGGCGGCGCGCTCCGGCGTCAGCTTCGCCAGGGTCGGGCAGGGCAGGGGCTGCAGGTCCCCGAGGGTGCGCAGGCCCAGGCGCCCCAGGCGTCGCAGGAGCTGGGGGGAGAGGTTCGGGAGGGCCCCCAAGGGATGGGGGGCGAGGTAGGCCGCCTCGCCCCCTTCGGGGACCACCTCCAGGGGGGCCTCGGTCCTTCGGGCCCCCAGGGTGGCGGCGGTGGCGCTGCGGGAGAGGCCCCCCTGGGCGTGCCAGCCGTAGCGCGCGCGCAGTTCCCGACCCAGGCGCCGGGCCGCGTCCGGGGGCGGTCCAAAGAGGCGCTCGGTGCCCCCCAGCTCCAGGAGGGCCTCCCCCAGGCGCAGCAGGCGGC
>CAYSXG010000136.1:0-7517 GCA_964434895.1 uncultured Solibacteraceae bacterium
GGAGGGAATCACGCCCGAGTGGGTCGCGACCTTAACCCCGCGCAGTCGGCCCCCGACAAAAAGGGATTAGCCCGGGCCTACAGCCCGTCCTCCAATGCGTGGCGTGAATTCGAGGTGGGTCCCCGCTCGCAACGCCGCGCGGCGGCGTTCCTCGCGACCCACCGGAGGCCGGGCCTACAGCCCGTCCTCCAATTCGAATTCAGGATCCGGGATGCTGAGGATGTCGGGGCCGTCCTTGGTGATGGCCACGTCGTGCTCGAATTGGGCGCTCAGCTTGCCGTCGCGGGTGCGGACGGTCCAGCCGTCGGGCTCCACCAGGCACTTGTGGGTGCCGACGTTGAGGATGGGCTCGATGGTGATGGTCATGCCCGGTTCCATGCGGAAGCCGGTGCCGGGGCGCTGTTCGCAGAAGACCACCTGGGGGTCCTCGTGCAGGTCCCGGCCGATGCCGTGGCCGATGTACTCGCGCACCACGGAGTAGCCCCGCTCCTCCGCGAAGGACTGCACGGCGGTGGCCATGTCCCCCAGGCGGAAGCCCGGGCGGCAGTGCTCGATGCCCACGTACATGGCCAGCTGGGCCGTCTGGATGAGTTCCCGGGCCTCGTCGCTGATCCTGCCCACCCCCACCGTGAGGCAGGTGTCGCCGTTGTAGCCGTCGATCTTGGCCCCGCAGTCGATGGCGATGATGTCGCCCTCCTGGAGCACGTAGTTCGTCGGGATGCCGTGCACCACGTGGTCGTTCACCGACGTGCAGAGGGTGCCCGGGAAGCCGTGATAGCCCTTGAAGCCGGGTATGGCGCCCTGCTTTCGGATGTAGGTCTCGGCGATCTTGTCCAGCTCCAGGAGGGAGACGCCGGGGCGGGCGGAGCGGGCGGCCAGCCTCAGGGCATTGGCGGCGATCCGGCCGGCCACGCGGAGCTTCTCCACCTCCTTGCGGCTCTTGTAGCGGATCTGTTCCCGGATGAAGACCATGGCTCCCTCGTTCCCAGTGTACCGGGGCTGGATAAAATGGGACTCGAGGAGGGAGCGTGAAAATCACAGCGGCGGCCCTAGTGGTGGCGATGGGCGCGGGCCTGGGATGCGGTAGGCCGCCGGCGCGGCCCACCGGCCTCCCGACCGGGGCCCAGTGGGCGGGCGCCCCCAGGAAGGGCTGCTTCCTCCTCGTGGAGGGCCGGGAAGGGGCCCTTTGGACCCTCCAGGTCTTCGACCCCAAGGGCCGCCGTCACCCCGTCTCCAGGTGGCGGCTCCAGGGCTTCGCCCGCACCTCGCTGGAGGCCCAGGAGGTGGAGGCCTTCGATGGGGAGGCCTTCCTCCTCAACGACGGCGCCCGCCTGGTGCCGGCCCCGTGACGGAGCCCGGCCCCGACGAAGCGAAGGCGGACGGCCCCGGAACCTACACCCGGCAGGAGCTGGACTGGCTGGAGGCGGAGTGGGCCTACCACCTGCACGGCCGGAGCGCCTTCCTGAGCCGGGAGGACTTCCTGCAGATCCAGGCCTGGGACCGGGAGGGAACCCCCGCCGAGGCCGTCGTGGCGGCCATGGAATCCTACTTCGCGCGCCGGGCCAAGCGGCCGCGGGCCCGGGCCTTCGTGGCCATGGAGCACCTCCGCAAGGACGTGGAGAAGGCCCGGAAGCTGCGGGAGGCTCTTAGCCGCGCGGAGGCCCCGGCTCCGGACCTGGAGGGCTGGAAGAAGGTCCATCCCCCCTTCCGGGAGGACCCCAAGGCCCGGGCCGCCTTTGAGGCCTGGAGGCGTCTCCGAGCCCAGGCCCCCGCCCCGGACAGTCCTGGCTACCTCGAGCATTTCGACGCCGAACGCGCGGCCATGAAGGACCTGCTGGCCCTCGCCGAAGCCGCCCTGGGCCCCGGTGCCGAGACCCTGCGGGAGGGCCTCCGGCAGCGCCTGGAAGAGGCCCGGCTGCAGCCCGGGGGCCTCGTCTGGCAGCGGGCCTGGAACCACCATTGGGAGCGGATGGTGCGCGAAGCCTGGGGAATCCCGGACTGATCTGAAAGGGGCCTTGGTTCTTCGCGCGGACACGCTTGGATCCGCGCCAAACCTGTGCGCCGGTTTTCAGGCGGGGTGCACTAAGATGGGGCATCGGGGCGGAGTTTTCATGGGCATCGGACGGGCGCGGAGGGCTGGAGGGCAGGGCCGGAGCGACTCCGAGGGGCGGGCGGCGTGACGGAACCCAAGAGCCCGGGCGCCGAAGCGGTGGGCCCCGCCTGGGGGCGGGCCCTCGAAGTCCCGGGCCCTGATTTCTTCGACGTCTTCTCGGCCCGGATCCTTCAGGACAGCGGCCTCCGCGACGCGGTGCGGGAGGCGGTGAAGGCCCTTCTTCCCCTCCTGGACTGGGAGGCCTACCTGCCCCACGTGCCCCACGGCCTCCTGGGCCTGCGGGCCGTGTTTCGCCTGCGTCCTCTCCTGTCCGAAGGGGCCTTCCTGCGGGCCCTGGCCACGCAGCTGCACGCTTTCGCGCACGAGGGGCGCCGCCCGGGGCAGGGGGGGCTAAGGGCGGTGGGGAAGGGCAGCGGCAGCTGGTCCAACGTCCGCACCGCCCTGGCCCTCCACCGGCCTGCCCTGGCCTACGGGGAAATGCTGGGGGTCGAGGTCCCCTCCAGCGCGGACTTCCAGCGTCTGGGGGAATGGGTGGCCTCGGACATGGCCAACGTGGGCCACAAGGCGGTCCTGGCCCACCACGGAGCGGACCTCTTCGAAGCCCTGGAAAGGCCCAAGGCCACCGGGCGGCGCCTGCTGGCCCTCACCGCCTGGCTCGGGGCCACGGAGCCGGTGGACGCCTTCTGGCACCAGCGCAGCGTCGCGCGCTTGGGGGAGACGCCCGATTTTCGCGTGCCCGAACGCGAGGCGGGAACGGACGAAGCGGCGCACCGGGGCGGGGCCCGCGAAGTCTGCGACGCGGGGCTCGTGGAGCTGCTGGATCGCTGGACGGGGCGGCTTCGGGGGGGAGCGGGCTCCGGGGATCTCCTGTCCATGCTGGTCCTGGCGGCCAGCGAAAAGCAGCTGGACGCCCGTCGGGACCTGGAGGGAAAGACCAGCTGGAACTTCGTCTACCTGGCCACCCACGCCCTGCGCCAGGCCCCCGGCGGGGATCCCCACCTCTGGTCCCAGGCCGCGGCCCTCGTGAACCTCTTTCCCACGGACGAGGCGGAGGGGCGCGTGGCGCCTCAGCCTCCCCGGGATTCCGGGGCCACCCTCCTCGACGCCATCCTGGACGCGGAGCCTCCCCAGGCCATGGCCCTGGCCGCGCGGATGTACGCGGATCGGGGCCCCGAGGCCGTCCTGGAGGTGCTCGCGGAGGCGGCCACCTCCAACGATCCCGCCTTCAACCACAGCCACCAGCTTCTCGCCCACGCCGCCGCTGCGGGCCTCCTGCCCCTCCCGCCTGGGCAGGCCCACGCGGCCCCTCCCCCCCCGCCCCGGGGCGTTCGCGGAGGCCCTGCTGTCGTCTCTGCCAAAGTCCCTGGCCAAACGCCAGGTCCGCTCGGACCTGGGTCGCCTGGCCGATAGGGCCCTGACCAGGGGAGGATGACGTCGATCCACGGGGTCCGCGGGTCCATGCTCCAATGGCCCATGACTCGACGATTCCTGCCCTGGTTGTTTCTGTGGATGGCGGCCCTCGGGGCCCAGGAAGTCCGGGCCCCGGAGGGTGGGCCGGTCTACGGCAATTTCCTTCGGGCCGACGCGCTGGTGCGGCGGATGCTGGCGGCCTCCGGAGCCGGGTCCCCCCACCACCTCGCCGGAACGGCCCTCCTCCGCAATTTCACCCACCCCAAGCACGCCGGCGATTTCCTGGAAGAACGGGCGGCCCTCCGGCTCGACGTGGACCCCGGCCAGGGGAGCCTGGCCTGCTCCCTGGAGGCCCTCGATGGAGCAGGAGGCGCGGAGCGTCTGGTGGCGCGGGACTTTCACCTCTGGGAATGGAAGGCGGACCGCAGGGACTACCTCCCCGTCGCGGCCGGGTCCGGCCTCGGGGACCAGCTGCGGGCCACCACCCTGGTCAAGCTGGATCCGGCCCTCGTGGTTGCCACCCTGGCCCAGCACCGCGAAAACCTCCAGTGGCTCCTCTCCGACCGGGGACAGGAGGTCCTGGTCTTCGCGGCGAACTCGGAGCTGTGGCGCCTCCGCGTGGACCGGAGGACGGCCCTCCTCGCCTCCATCGAAACCGCCGTTCCCAACGCCATCTACGGCGACATGACCGAACGGGTGAGCTACGAGGGATACGGGAAGCGCCACGGGGTCCAGGTCCCCTCCCGGGTGCGGGTGGAGGGGGGCGGATGGGTCCAGGTGGACTTCCACGTCGCGGAGGCGGCCCCCGGGGCCTCGGTCCCCGGGCCCCCGGCCTCCCCGGAGGAAGGGTCCTATCCCCGCCTCGCCGAGCCGGACATCGCCTTTAGGGAGCTGGCCCCCCACCTCTTCGCGGCGGAGCTGAGGCCCACCAACAGCCGCGTCTTCGTCGCCGAATTCTCCGACTACCTGTTCGTGATCGAGGGGGCCTACACCAGCGGGAACGGCGAAACCCTCGTGCGGAAACTGGCGGAGCGATTCCCCTCGAAGCCCATCCGCTACCACGCCTTCAGCCACGTCCACGGCCAGTACCTCGGCAGCTCCCGGGCCTTCATGGCCGCGGGGGCCACCGTGGTCACCACGCCCACCGGCGCCGAGGTGGTGCGGCGGATGGCCCGGGGCCGCCGCCGCTACCAGCCCGACGGCCTGGCTCCGGGGGGCTCCCCGAAGATCGAGGTGGTGGGGGAGCGGCGGGGCTTCGAGGACGAGATGAATGCGCTGACCGTCTTCAACGTGGAATCGGACCACACCGACGACTACAACCTCTTTTACTTCCCCCGCCAGGGCGCCCTCCTCACCGGGGACCTGCTCTTCCATCGCGGGGCCGGCAAGCCCCTGCGGGGGCGATCGCGCAAGCTCTGCGGGACCCTGGCCAAGCTGGGGATCGCGGTCCGGACCCTCCACATCACCTGGCCCCTGGAAGGCTTCGGAGTCACACCAGACGTGGCCTGGGAGGACTTCGTGCGGGCCTGCGAGCTGCCGGAACCCGCTTCCTGAGGGACTACTTCTTCCCGAAACGGTCGAGGAATCCCGTGGCGCCCTTGATGAGCCCCGTGATCTCGCCCCCGATCTCGCCGACCTTCTCCAGGGCCTTCTGCTTGCTGTCCATCTCGGGGCGATGGAAGTGGGGGTGGTTCGGGGCGACGTTGTGGGCCCACTCCCAGTACTTGGTGGCCTTGGCGTACATCCCCTTGGCCTGGAAGAACTCCGCGAGGCGGATCACCGCGTCGGCGTCCCGCTTGTTCAGGCGCAGGCAGGCCTCCAGGGCCGCCACTAGGGCGCGTTCGTCGGTGCCGAGGGCGTCCAGCACCCGGACGTGAAAGGCGTGGTACTCGTAGGTGTCAGGCTCGACGTCCAGGATCCTTCGAACGAGCTCACGGGCCTTGTCGAGCTGGGCGGTTTCCAAGGCCACCTTGGCGGCCTCGTACCAGCCCAGGACCTCCGAAGGCGTCGGCCGGGCGAAGGGGGGGACCGTGGCCTCGGGCGCCAGGACGGGCGGCACCAATTCGATCCGGGCCTCCTCGGGCTTGGGGAGGGCCGTCCTCAGGATGGCCCAGGCCTCGGAGATCTTCTGGTAGCGGATTTCCGCGTGGGCGCGGTCCTGGCCGGTGAAGAGGTCGGGGTGCCAGTGGTGGACGAGTCGTTGGTCGGCTGCCTTCGCCTCCACGGCGGAGGCGCTGGTGGGGGGTGCGAGGGTTTCGAAGGGATTCATGCTGCCGCCTTGAAGGGGTCCCGGGGGACCCCAGGCCATGTTTCCAGGATAGCCGGCGCGGGGGCGAAGGCTCAC
The DNA here is from genome assembly GCA_964434895.1 of uncultured Solibacteraceae bacterium. Lineage (GTDB taxonomy): Bacteria > Acidobacteriota > Holophagae > Holophagales > Holophagaceae > CAYSXG01. Next base: position 5,868 of record CAYSXG010000136.1, read on the forward strand.
TTGTACTTGGGAACCACCGCCTTTTTGGAGGTCTCGAAGATGAGGCTGGTGGCGATCCGGGACACCTCGGGCCGGGTGGTGAAGGCGTCCAGGGCCAGGTCCCGGAGGTGGGCGGCGTCTCGGACGGCGATGTGGACCTGGAAGTCGTACTCCCCGGTGACGTGGTAGACCGCCAGCACCTCGGCCAGGCCCAGCACGTGCTTCCAGAAGGTCTTGACGGAGGTCCGGCTGTGCTTCTGGAGTTGGACGGCGATGAGGGCCTGGAGGCCGATGCCCATGGCCTCGGGGGCCACCTCGGCGTGGAAGCCCCGGAGGGCTCCGCCGGCGCGGAGTTTCTGCACCCGCGCGAGGCAACTGGAGGCCGCCAGGCCCACGGCCGCGGCGAGCTCCTTGTTGGTAAGGCGAGCATTTTTCTGTAGAAGATCGAGTATGTCGAAATCTATTCGGTCAAGATCTAAATTCATGGGCAATATCCGAAAATGATTCGAGTGAAACGAATCTATTCGAATCCTACCTTGGAGCTGCCGCCGAGGCCAGGCCGACCCTCGGCCCCTCCACGCCCCCAGTCAGGAGTCCCCATGACCCCAGCCGCCCCCTCCTTCGACACCCTCGCGGTCCACGCGGGACGCGAGGAACTGCGGGGCCTGGGGGTCCACGCCCTGCCCATCGACCTGAGCAGCACCTATCCCATCGGGGACCTGGAGAAGGGGGGGGAGAGCCTTCTGGCCATGGCCATGGGCGGCGAGGACAAGGCGAACCCGGTTTACGCGCGCCTCTACAACCCCACGGTCGGGCGCTTCGAGGAGGCCCTGGCCCGGCTCGAAAAGGCCGACGAGGCCGTGGCCTTCGCCACGGGCATGGCGGCCCTCACCGCGGTCCTCATGGCCGCGCGTCAGCGGGGTTCCCACGTGGTGGCCGTGCGCCCCATGTACGGGGGCAGCGACCACCTGCTGGCCTCGGGCCTGCTGGGCCTGGACGTGACCTTCGCGGAGGCGGATCGCGTGGGGGAGGCCCTCCGGCCCGAGACCTCCCTGGTGCTCATCGAGACCCCCGCCAATCCCACCATCGGCCTGGTGGACGTCGCCGACGTCGTGGCCCAGGCGGGCGGGGTCCCGGTGCTGGTGGACAGCACCTTCGCCACGCCCGTGCTGCAGAATCCCCTGGAGCTGGGCGCGAGCCTGGTGCTCCACAGCGCCACCAAGTTCATCGGCGGCCACGGGGACGTCATCGCCGGCGTGGTGGCCACCAGCCGCGAGTGGGCGGTGGAGCTGCGCAAGATCCGAGTCATCACCGGCAACCTCCTCCATCCGATGGCCGCCTACCTGCTGCACCGCGGCCTCTCGACCCTGCCCCTGCGGGTCCGGGCAGCCCAAGCGGGGGCGACCTACCTGGCGGAGCGCCTGGCCTCCCATCCCGCCGTGCGGGCGGTGCATTTCCCGGGCCTTCCCGGCTGCGACCCCAAGGGTCTGGTGGGCACCCAGATGCGCGGCCCCGGCTCCCTCATCGCCTTCGAGGTGGAGAGCTTCGACATGGCCTCCTGCGTCATGAAGGAGGTGAGGCCCATGACCCCGGCCGTTTCCCTGGGCCCCGTGGACACCCTCATCCGGCACCCCGCGGGCCTCACCCACAAGGTGGTTGACCCCGCCGCCC
>CAYSXG010000137.1:0-7500 GCA_964434895.1 uncultured Solibacteraceae bacterium
GCCCGCGACGAAGGAGAGGGAGGCCTGGTCGAGGGATACGGACGTGACGTGCACCACGGGCGGGGCCACGGTCACGGCGCAGGTGGCCGTCTTCCCGCCGTCCGTGGTGGTGGCCGTGATGGTGGCGCTCCCGGCGGCCAGGGGCGTCACCACGCCCGCGGCCACGGCGGCCACGGCCGCGTTGCTGCTGGACCAGGCGACCGCCGGGTTGCTGGCGTCGGGAGGAACGACCGTGGTGGCCAAGGTGGCGGTGGCGCCCCCGGCCGTGAGGTTCAGGGCGCTTCGGTCCAGGCTGACCCCGGTCACCGCGACCGGATGGTGGCTGGATCCGCAGGCCATCAGGGCCATGGCCAGCAGGAAGGAGGCCAGGCTTCGGAATCGGGCCATCGGGGCGGGCAGCCCGGGCTGGGCCGGGCAGGCATGAGCCATGCGCATGGGATCATCTCCTCGGGGGGCGGGCGCAGGTCGCCCTGCGGTCCCGGTGGGACGCTCCCAGCATTCCCTTCCCATGCTTCCGGACCGTGTTGCCCGTGTGAACGGCGCGGAAATCCTTGGCTTCAATTCCGCGTCAGGCTCTGGGTCCCTTCGGTTCCGCCAGCCAGGCCACGGCCACGCTGACGAAGTAGAGGCCCAGCAGGACGACGCTGAAGAAGATCGTCGTGAGCACCACGTCGCCGGGGGTGAAGAAGGCGCTGACGATGAGGATGACGATGGTGGCGTGGCGCCAGTACTTGATCATCCACTTGGCGGTGACGAGGCGGAAGCGGGCCAGGAAGTAGAAGAGCACCGGCAGTTCGAACATCACCCCGGTGATCAGCAGGGTGGAGATGAAGAGGTCCAGGTAGTCGGCCACGTGGAGGTTGGCGCGCAGCCCGGCCTGGGCCGCCTCCTGGAAGAGGATGTCGCCGAGGAACTTGAAGGCCTGGTAGTAGGCGAAGACCGCCCCGCCGATGAAGCAGCCGCTGGTCACCAGCACGAAGGGGACGGCCCAGCGGCGTTCCCGCTCGTAGAGGCCGGGCCGGATGAAGGCCCACACCTGGTAGAAGATGAAGGGGGCGGCCAGGAAGGCCGCGGCCCACAAGGAAAGGCGCATCAGGGAGATGAAGGGTTCGGTCAGGTCCGTGAAGGCGAAGGGGGAATTCTGCCCCACCAGCTCGGAGACCGGCTTGTGGAGCTGCCGGGCCATGGCGTCCAGGAAGGGCTGCTGGGCCCAGTGGAGCAGCTTGAAGCGGAAGGGCTCCACCGGGGGCTTCTTGAACAGCTCCGGGATCCCGAAGGGAAAGCCGTAGGTGAAGGCGAAGGCCGCCACCACGATGAGCAGCACGCGGATGAGGCGCACCCGCAGCTCCTGCAGGTGCTCCCAAAAGGTCATCTGGTCGGGGGCGTGTTCGGGTTGGTCCATGGGTGGGCCTTCGGCTGCCTCGTCCTTTCCGGGGGGGCGCGGCGGTCCGGGCCTACTTCTTTTCCGAGGTCACGTCCTCTTTCACCGAGTCCGTGAGCTCCTTGCTGGCCTTCTTGAATTCCTTGATGCCCTCGCCCAGGCTCTTGCCCAGGGCGGGCAGCTTGGAGGGACCGAAGAACAAGAGCAGCGCCACGCCAATCAGCAGCATTTCGGTGAGGCCGAGGTTACCCATGGGAAGCTCCAGATGATTCGAATGGACCGGTGCGGGGGGGCCGAGGTTGAAGGGGTCGGCGAAGCCCCGGGATCAGCATAGCCTGCCGGGCAGGGCCCTCCACGGGGAACCGCCGCATCGGTGCCTTTGGGCACAGAATTTTTTCGCTTTCGATACGTGCGCTTCAACCTAGGGTTCGACGCTTCCCCGGCCGATGCTGTGGTAGGTCCAGCCCGTCTCCCGCATGGCTTCGGGGCGGAAGAGGTTGCGGCCGTCGAACATCACCTTGGCCCTCAGGCCCGCGGCCGCGCGGTCCAGGTCCGCGGAGCGGTACTGGGGCCACTCCGTGGCCACGAGGAGGGCGTCGGCCCCCTCACAGGCCCGGTAGGGGCCCTCGGCGAAGGCCACCCGGTCCCCGAGGGCGGCCGTAACGGCGGGCATGGCCTCGAAATCGTGGACCGTGAGGGCGGCGCCCAGGGCCAGGAGGGCCTCCACGAGCTCCAGGGACATGGCCTCCCGGACGTCGTCGGTGTTGGCCTTGAAGGCCAGGCCCCACAGGGCGAAGCGGCGGCCGGCCAAGGGGGCGGGGGACCCGGCCCGGCAGCCGTAGTGGGCGCGGACCTTGCGGGCGAGCACCTGCTTTTGGTGGCGGTTGGCCTCCACCGTGGCGGCCAGGGTCAGCAGCGGCTGGCCGTGTTCCCGCCCCACCTTGAGCAGGGCCTGGAGGTCCTTAGGGAAGCAGCTGCCCCCGAAGCCCGGGCCGGGGTTGAGGAAGGCGGGGCCGATGCGGTGGTCGGCGCCGATGGCGGTCTTCACGAAGTCCACGTCGGCCCCCACCTCCTCGCAGAGCCGGGCGATCTCGTTGATGAAGCTGATGCGCAGGGCCAGCATGGCGTTGGCGGCGTACTTGGTGAGCTCGGAGCTGGCGGGGTCCATACGGAACCACAGGCCGGCCTTGGGGTTCTCCCCCTTCGCCGCGTCCAGGAAGGGCTGATAGAGGGCCTTCATGACGCCTTCGGCGAAGTCCGTGCGGCAGCCCACCACCACCCGGTCGGGCTTCAGGAAGTCCTCCAGGGCGCTGCCCTCCCGAAGGAACTCGGGGTTGCTCACCACCTCGAAGGCGCGGTCCGAGCCGGCGGCGGCGACGGCCGCGTGGACCCGGGTGGCGGTGCCCACGGGCACCGTGCTCTTGTCCACCACCAGCAGGGGTCGGGCGTCCGGGGCGCGGCGGGGCAGGGCGGCGCCGACCTGCCCCGCCACCTCGAGCACGAATTTGAGGTCCGCGCTCCCGTCCTCGCTTTGGGGCGTTCCCACGCAGATGAAGGCGGCGTCGGCCTCGGCGATGCCCTCCCGGAGGTCCGTCGTGAAGAGGAGGCGGCCGGAGGCCAGGTGCTTTTGGAGCAGCTCCTCCAGGCCCGGCTCGAAGATGGGGCAGTGGCCCGCCCGCAGCCGCTCGACCTTGGCGGCGTCCACGTCCACGCCCACCACCCGGTGGCCCGCCTCCGCGAAGCAGGCCGCGGCCACGAGGCCCACGTACCCAGAACCGATCACCAGCACCTGCATAGGCCTCGCCCCCGCCGCAAAGCCCCAGTCTAACGGGCGGTGGGGAGGCTTGATAGGATTGGGGATCGCGGAGATGCCATGCCCGTCCCAGCCCTTCTCGAAGGCTCCGGCCTCAACCTGTGGGAAATCGTGTTGAGGGGGAGCCTGGTCTCCAAGTCGGTGCTCCTCCTCCTGCTGCTCTTTTCGCTGCTGAGCTGGGTCACCATCGTGCAGAAGGGGGCCCTGCTGGCCCGCAGCCGGAGGGTGACCGAATCCTTCCGGGGGGCCTTCCGGAAATCCACGGACTGGAGGGAGTTCCGGAACCAGGCCTCCACCATGGAGCTGAGCCCCCTGGCGGGGCTCTTCCACGCGGGCTACTCCGAGATCACCTACCAGCTCCGGGCGGCCTCCCCCTCCCCGAACGGCTCCGGCGGCGGCCCGGCCCGGCCGGTCCTGCGGCGCATGGACGCCGTCGAGCGGAGCCTGCAGCGGGCCTCGGTGGTGGAGATGGGGCGCCTGGAACGGAACCTGGGCCTCCTCGCCACCATCGCCGCGGTGAGCCCCTTCGTGGGCCTCTTCGGCACCGTGTGGGGCATCATCGACGCCTTCAAGGGCATCGGCGCCACGGGCAACGCCAGCCTGGCCACCGTGGCCCCGGGCATCGCGGAGGCCCTGGTGGCCACGGCCATCGGCCTGGTGGCGGCCATCCCCGCCCTCATGGCCTACAACTTCTTCCAGGGCCAGCTCAAGCAGTGGCAGACGGAGCTGGACGACTACGCCCTGGAATTCATCTCCCTTTCCGAGCGGAACTTCACCTGAATTCAAGCCTTCCACGCCCCCTTCCGAGGAGGGGGGCGACCCGTCCGGGCCCTCCCCGCGCCGGGTCCTGGAGGCTCCCATGGTCCCTGTGGCGCGCCGTTGGGTGGTGGGTTGGCTGGGGGCCCTGGCCCTGGGGGCCCAGGTGCCCTCCGAGGAAAAGGACGCTGAAAAGGCGCTCCTGGAGCTCCTGAACACGCCCGTCACCAGCGCCTCCAAGACGGCCCAGCGCACCATCGAGGCCCCCAGCGTCGTCAGCGTGGTGGGCCGGGACCAGATCCAGGCCTACGGCTGGACCAGCCTCAACGACCTGCTCTACCGGCAGCCGGGCTTTTCGGCCTCCATCGACTTCAACCATCACACGGCCTCCAGCCGCGGCTCCTTCGAAAGCTTCCCCGCCAACCACCTCCTCCACCTGGTGGACGGCATCCCCATGAACGACCCCCTCTACGGCACCGCCTGGACCTGGGACGTGACGCCCCTCTTCATGGCCAAGACCGTGGAGGTGCTCCGGGGGCCCGGCTCCGCCCTCTACGGCTCCAACGCCACCAACGGCGTCGTCCACGTGAAGAGCGTCTCGGCCCAGGACCTGCCGACGGGTGGGGAGGCCCTCCTGCGCTTCTCGGACATGTGGAGTGGCATCCTCAACGCGGCCGTGGGCAACCAGGGCAGCCGGATTGCGGCGGTGGTGGGCTTCAACACCCTCCAGTCCCCGGGCAACGAGTACCCGAGCTACGAGGGGGGCATCAACGGGCACACGGACCCGGCGGACAACTTCAAGAAGGTGAGGACCCAGGACCACCATCGCAGCCAGTACGCCTGGATGAAGCTGGAGGGGCGGGACCTCCTCGAGGGCTGGACCCTCCAGTACCACGCCCTCGCCTTCAACTGGGAGTTCGGGCAGGGCAACATCAACCTCACGCCGGACCTGCCGGAGAACCTGGACGAAGGCCGGCACCTGCTGACCCTGGGCTACGAGAAGAAGGGCTCGGTGTTCAGCCAGGAGTACCTGCTGCGCTACCAGCAGCGGCGTCAGAGCTGGTACACCCGGGAATTCCCCGACGGCATCACGGCCTTCGGCTTCGACTACCCCAACGGCATCTGGGAGGACGTGGACACCACCATCTCCGACTGGTTCGGCCGGGGCCAGTGGAGCTGGAATCTGCCCCGGGGCTCGGCCTTCCTGTTGGGGACGGAATTCGAGAAGTTCGTCTACACCGGGGACCGGGCCCACACCCTCAACATCGGGGACCCCACCAGCCCCGACCTCAGCGTGGCCCTGGCCCCCAACCCGGGAGGCCGGATGCTTCCAGTGGGGCCCTACCTGGAGTACATCCAGGACAAGCCCTGGCTGAACGCCGCCGCCTTCCTGCAGTTCACCAGCGGCCGGCTCCTGGGGGACAGGCTCACGGCCACCCTGGGCCTGAGGGCGGATCGCCTGGCCTTCGACTACCTGCGGATCTACGTGCCCGGCAAGCCCACGGCCTCCAAGACCTATTCGGCCACGAGCCCGCGCCTGGCCCTGGTCTACCTGCCCCAGGAGAACCTGGCGGTGAAACTCATGGTGGGGAGGGCCTTCCGGGCCCCGGCGCCCATCGAGCTGGGGGCGGCCCACAGCTTCTACACCCTCGGGGACCTGGACCTTTCGGACCGGCCCCCCCTCAAGGCGGAATTCGTCAACACCGCCGAGCTGGCGGTGGACTGGATCGTCGGCAAGAACCTCAACTGGCGCACCAACGCCTTCCGGACCAAGATCTCCAACCAGATCGGCTACGACAACATCTCCCGCCTCGTGAACCTCTACACCTTCACCACGGAGGGGCTGGAGACCGAGCTGCTCTTCGGCTTCGGGCGGAGCCAGGGCTTCGTGAACTACTCTTTCGCCCGCCGCCGGGAGGAGGACATCCCTCCCAGCGCCCTCATCGCCCCCAGCCCCGGCCGCCTCACCTGGTACCCGGCCCACATGCTCAATTTCGGGATCACTTCCTCCTTCGGGAGGCTGAAGGGCTCCCTGTCGGGCCACTACCAGGGGAAGGTGGAGCGCCGCGATACGGAGGTGGGAGTCCAGGTCATCCCCTACTTCTCGCCCCTGGACCTGGACAAGTACCGCCCGCGCACCCTGGGCGACTGGTTCACCCTGGACGCCAAGGTGGGCTGGGAATGGGCCAAGGGGGCCACCGCGAGCCTGGTGGTCACCAACCTCCTGGACACCAAGAAGAACTTCCTGTTCAAGAACCTGGCCTTCCCCTACGACTACCAGGGGGAGGGGCGGCGCGTCTCCCTGGTGCTGGGCGCCAAACTCTGAGCCCTCCGATGTACGCCCACACCGTCGGCCACCTCACCTACCGCTTCGAGGGGTTGGCGGACCTGCTGGCCAAGGCCAGCCCCGAGCGTTCCGGGGACCTCCTGGCGGGCCTGGCGGCCCGCGGTTCCGAGGAGCGGGTGGCGGCCCGCATGGCCCTGGCGGAGCTGCCCCTGAAGGCTTTTCTTGAAGAGCCCCTGGTGCCCTGCGAGCGGGACGAGGTGAGCCGTCTGATCTTCGAAGCCCACGACGCGGAGGCCTTCGGGCCGGTGGCCCACCTCACGGTGGGAGATTTCCGGAACTGGCTCCTGGGCTACGGCGCCACACCCGAGGTCCTCTCCCGCCTGTCCCGGGGGCTGACGCCGGAGATGGCCGCGGCCGTCTCCAAGCTCATGCGCAACCAGGACCTGGTGAAGGTCGCCCGCAAATGCACGGTGCTGACCCGTTTCCGCAACACGCTGGGGCTCCCCGGCCGGCTCTCCACCCGGCTCCAGCCCAACCATCCCACCGACGATCCCAAGGGCGTCGCCGCCAGCGTCGTGGACGGCCTCCTCTACGGGAGCGGGGACGCGGTCATCGGCGTCAATCCCGCCACCGACAGCCCCGCGGCGGTGCGGGGTCTCCTGGAGCTGCTGGACCGCCTGCGGGAGGGCCTTCGGATCCCCACCCAGACCTGCGTGCTGGGCCATGTGACGACCACCCTGGGGCTCCTGGGCCAGGGGGCCCCGGTGGACCTGGTCTTCCAGAGCGTCGCCGGGACCCAGAAGGCCAACGCCGCCTTCGGCGTGGACCTGGCCCTGCTGCGGGAGGCGCGGGAGGCGGCCCTGGCCCTGGGACGGGGCAGCCTGGGGAACCAGGTCATGTACTTCGAGACGGGCCAAGGCAGCGCCCTCTCCTCGGAGGCCCACGAGGGCCTGGACCAGCAGACCTGCGAGGCCCGGGCCTACGGCGTCGCCCGGGCCTTCGATCCCCTCCTGGTCAACACCGTCGTGGGCTTCATCGGCCCCGAATACCTCTACGACGGCCGGCAGATCCTGAGGGCGGCCCTGGAGGACCACTTCTGCGGCAAGCTGCTGGGCCTGCCCATGGGCTGCGACGTCTGCTACACCAACCACGCCGAGGCCGACCAGGACGATATGGACAATCTGCTCGTGCTGCTGGGCAGTGCCGGGGTCAACTACATCATGGGCGTGCCCGGCGCCGACGACATCATGCTCAACTACCAGA
>CAYSXG010000138.1:0-1644 GCA_964434895.1 uncultured Solibacteraceae bacterium
GGGGAAGCGTTGGATGAACGCGCGGTACTTCCCGGGAGGTTCAGGGAGCTTGGTCTTCATGGTGGCCTCCACCCGCAGGGGTTCTCATCCTAACTCGGGCCTGCTCCAGGCGGCGCAGTCCCCAATCCTCCGTGAGCTCCTCCACCAGCTCGCGCACGGCGACGAGCTCCTGGAGGCGGTAACCGTTGGCTCCGGAGAAGAAGAGCCCGGTCCTCGAATGGCCCTTCCAGGCGTCGGCCAGGCGATCGGCGATGCAGTAGCCCGCCTCTCGGGCCCCCTCGCCGCGGTTGCATGGGAGGAGGCAATCGGAGATGCAGCGCACCTGGGGAGCCCGGCCCTCGGCGATGTCCCGCTGGAGTCCCGTGAGGACCCCCCGGGCGGGCAGGCCCACCGGGGATTTCATGAAGCCGATGTCCTCGCGCTTCGCCTTCAGGAGCACGGCCTTGAAGGCCTCGGATGCGTCGCATTCCAGGGTTCCGATGAAGCGCGTGCCCATCTGAACCCCCGCCGCCCCCGCGGCGATCCAGCGCCGGATGTCGGCGTGGTCCCACACGCCCCCCGCCACGACGACGGGGAAGTCCCCCCAGCGGTCCCGTTCCTCCAGGACCTCCGGGAGCAGGGCCTCCAGGCTGAAGGCCGGGTCCTCGCACTGATCGAGGCGGAAGCCCTGGTGGCCGCCGGAAAGGGGGCCCTCCAGCACCACCGCGTCGGGAAGGCGCCGGTACTTCCGCTGCCACTGGCGGCAGATCAGGCCCAGGGCCCGGCCGGAGGACACGATGGGGACCAGGGCCACGTCCGGGTTCCCCACCTGCTCGGGCAGGGCGAGGGGCAGGCCCGCCCCGCTGACGATCATTTGAGCCCCGGCCTCGGCGGCTTCGCGCCCCACGCGTCCGTAATCGTTGATGGCGCAAAGGACGTTGACGCCCACGGCGCCGCGCCCCTCGCTCCTGCGCAGGGCCTCCCGGAGGATGCGGGAGAGGCTGGGGGCGTGATTGAGATTCACCGGGCCCCGGGGGCGGCCCGCCACCGCCTCGACGGTGCCGAATCGGTAGCCCGTGCCGATGGCGGATACCAGCCCGCCGCAGCCGGCGCGGGCCGCCGCCCCGGCCAGGCCCTCCCAGGACACGCCCACGCCCATGCCGCCCTGGAGGATGGGATAGGTGAGTTCCAGGTTTCGGATGCGCAGGGGGGGGAGGGGCTGGGTCGAGCCTTCGAAGCGTTCCGCCAAGGCGCCGAGCCCTTCCCGCAGCCGGGCCGTGAACCGGGCGAAGTCCAGGTCCCCCCGGAAGAGGAAGGGGGAGCGCAGCTGGAGTCCCGTCAGGCCCTGGGATAGGCAGGAACGGGCCTCTTGGAGGGAGGCCCCCACCGAAGCCAGCAGGGGCAGGTGGATGCGGGAGCGGAGGGCCTCCAGGCAGGGCCGGCGCTCTCCCGGGACGACCAAGGCCCCGGCTCCATCCCCCTCGGCCCGCTCGGCCTCGTCCAGGTCCGAGGCGAGGGCCAGACGCGGGATGCCGCACCGGACAAGGCGCCGGCGCAGTTCCTCCCCGATCCGCGCGCCGTGGAGCAGGAAGGAAACGCCCTCTTCCTTCGCCACTTCCAGCACGCGCTCGGCCTCCCCCAGCAGTCCCTTGATATCCAGGCCCA
>CAYSXG010000138.1:1654-7475 GCA_964434895.1 uncultured Solibacteraceae bacterium
AATCCGAAACTTTCCCCTTGCTGTAGATCCACCCTCCGGCTCTTCTCCTCGTTCACCTCAACCTGCAGTTTGGCCAACTCCTGCCGCAGCCGCTTTTCTACCGCTTTCCGAAGCCATGCCTGCCGAGGATGAGCATCCACCAGGACCACCAGATCATCGGCGAACCTGGCGTACTCGACTCTCACCCACCGCCCCTGACGCGTAACTTCCTTCGCCCTTTCCAGCACGCGATGGGCCTCCCCCAGCAGTCCCTTGATATCCAGGCCCACCCGCCCCTCGGTACCCAGGGCGCGCAGGCGCTTGCGGAGGAGTTCCGGGTCCGGAAAGGCCGGCACCCGCAGGAGGCCGAGGCCGCCGGCCCGGGCCATGGCCGAGGTCAGGGCGTCGGAACCCGGGATTTGGAATCCCTGCAGGAGGAGGGGGGCCTCCGGGTGGTGCAGGTCGAGGGCGGCGAAGGAGGACATGGGGTTCTCATCAGGAGAGGAAGCGGGCCCGCAGCAGCACCAGGAAGCCCTGCTCGTCCTCGCCTTCGAAGTGGGTCTTGAACTTGGCCAGGGCCTCCCGGAGGGCCGGATGGGCCGAGGTCCCGAAATCACCGGCGTCCCGGAGGCCCTGCAACCCCTCCAGGAACCTGTGGTGGGCTTGCGCGTGGTCCGTGGCCGGAGGGTGGCCCAGCTCCGCCATGAGCCGGTCCTCCAGGGCCGCGTGCTCCGCCACCAGCTTCGTGAAGGCGGCGAAGCATCGCTCCAGGGCGTCCTCCTTCCCCGGGGCGAAGGCCTCCAACCGATCCTGGAGCTCGTTCACCAGGGCGAAAAGGGCCTGGTGCTGGCCGTCGTAGGCAGACCAGCCGGTGCGATAGGCGTCCTTCCAACTCACGAAGGGCATGGAACCTCCTCAGGGGCCCTCGAGGGGCTGGGCCGGCGTGCCGGCCGGCCGCAGGCGCTGGAGCAGGGCCTGCTCCTCCTCGGTGTCGAAATGGAATCGGAAGTGGGCCAGGGCTGCGAGAAGGGCGGGATGGGTCTCGGCCGTGAAATCCCGCCGGCCCACCAGACGGTCCAGTTCCAGCTGGAAGGCGTGGTGGAGTTTGGCGTGCTCCTTGGCCATGGTGTGACCGCCGGCGGCCAGGTAGGCCTCCTCGGTACGGACGTGGCTGCGCACCATTTCCGCGAAGGCCGTGAAGGCCGTCTCGATCTGCTTTTCGTGCCCCGGCCTGTAGTTCTCCAAGAGGCCGTAGATCTCGTTCACCTTGTCCAGGAGGCCTTTGTGCTGCGCGTCGAAGAGGTCGGCGCCCGTGGCGTAGCCCTCGTTCCACACGGTGGGGCGGGCCCGGGTGAGGCGGGACCACACGGCCAGGTGGCCGATGCCCAGGGTGAGCAGGATGCCGCCCAGCTCCGGGAGGCCGAAAGTGGGGGCCGCGCCTTTGGTGAGGGGCGGGAAAACCAGCAGGTAGAGGTCCAGCCAGTGGCCGGCCGCCAGGATGACGATGGCCCAGAGCAGAACCGTCTCGTTCTGCTTGGCCTTCTTGGGCAGCAGCAGCGCGAAGGGGAGCACGAAGTTGAGGACCAGGTTCAGGTAGAAGACCGGCGCCCACTCGCCGAAGAGGACGGCCTTCACCGGCGCGATCTCCTCGGGGATGTTGGAGTACCAGATGAGCAGGAACTGGCTGAGCCAGATGTAGGCCCAGAAGCAGCTGAAGGCGAAGAGCAGCTTGCCCAGGTCGTGGTTGCGGGCGTCCGCCACGCGGGTCACCAGGCCGAAGTGGCGCAAGGCGATGGCCGAAAGGGTGAGCAGGGCGATGGACTGCACGAACATGCCCGCGAAGCCGTAGATGGCGAAGATGGTGCTGTACCAGAGCGGCTGCACGCTCATGATCCAGTCGAAGCTGGCCAGGGCGAAGGTGGCGGCGAAGACCGCGAGGAAGGGCGCGGCCAGCCGGTGTTTGGCCAGGAGGGCCCGGCCGAGGAAGATCCAGAGGCCGAAGAAGAGGGCGATGCGGGCGAAGAAGAAGGGGGCGTTGAGCCAGGAGTGACGGCCGTGGACGTGGTGGTTGTGGGCCCATTCGGGCATGGCCCAGGGATAGATGTGGTGGGCTCCGAACCACAGGGCCAGCATCAGCACGGCGGCGTAGGGCAGGACCTTGGGCAGGGCGTGCAGGGGGGCCAGGATGGGATCCCCCCAGCGGGCGGAGGTGAGGGCCTGCACAGCCAGGAGGACCAAGGCCCCCAGGCCCACGCCGGTCAGGTTGTAGCCTGCCACGAGGACGTTGCCCCAGGCCTGCGCGGGGCTGTTCAGGCCGGAGAGGACCAGCAGCAGGAGGCCGACCAGGATGAGGAGGGAGGCGCCGCGGTACAGCCTGCGGCCCAGGCTCTGCAGGCCGGGGATGGGGCTGAGGTCCGGCAGGACCTCCGGGACGGGGAGGGAAAGGCTCATGGCTGGGCTCCGGCGTGGGCGGGCGGGGCGGCGGGGGGCGGGACGGCGGCCTGCAGGCCCCGCAGGTGCATCACGGCCCGCCAGCGGTCTTCTTGGCTCAGCTGGTCCGCGAAGCCCTTCATGATCTTTTCCGGGCCGCCGAAGGTGGCCACGTGGAAGAGGCGTCCGTCCGGGTAGTCGCGGTACTTGGCGATGAGGAGGTTGGGGGGATTGGGGAATTTGCCGATGACGGCGCCGTCCCCCTTGCCGCCCTCCCCGTGGCAGGTGGCGCAGACCCGCCCCCACACCGCCTTGCCTCTCGCGGCGTTGGCGGGCGTAGCCTCCAGCGGGTTCGACAGCTCTCGCCCGGCGCGCTCAGCCTCCTCCTTGCCGGGAGCGAAAGCCAAGGGCCGGAGACCTCGGGGTTGCGTGCCGGGAGGGGGGGTCTGCAACACCTGGCCCTTGGCCAGCACGGAGCTAGCATCGAAGGCCTGGGCGGCCACCGGGTAGGTCATGCCCGCGTCGAACTGCCGAACGCGTTTCGTGAAGTCGCGGTTCAGGGAGAGGCCTAGGCCCAACAGGACCACGGGGGGCAGGAAGGCGGCGCCCAGGATGGCCGGGGAACCCACGGCGCGGCCCAGAAAGCTGGGGGTCGGCAGGTCGTGGAAGTGGCGCTCCAGGACCAGGGGGTGGAAGGGGGCGAGGCCCGCCCGCACCTGTTCGAGGGTGCCCTCTCGGCCGAAGGCGGCCACCAGCCAGAAGCGGTCGTCGTTGACGCCCGGCAGCAGGTCCCGGGGATGAATGCGCGGCCGCAGGTCGCTGATGGCCAGGAAGCTGAAAACCGTGCCCAGGGCCGCGAAGAGCACCGTCAACTCGAAGGTGACGGGAATGAAGGCCGGTACAGAATGGAGGGGCTTGCCGCCGATGACGAGGGGGTAGTCCACCACGCTGGTCCAGACCTGAAGGGCTATGGCTGCGAGGAAGCCCAGGGCGGCGAAGCCGCCGCAGACCCAGGTGAGGCGGCTGGGACGCAGGCCCATGGCCTCGTCCATGCCGTGCACGGGGAAGGGCGTGTAAGTATCCAGGACCCGCAGGCCCCGGCCTCGCACGTGCTTGACCGCATCCAGGAGCTGGTGGGGATCGGCGAAGGCGGCCTTGAAGAGGGACTGGTCAGTGGTCGGCATTCTTCAGCACTCCTTTCACCTCGGAGGCCGCGATCATGGGCAGCACCCGGCAGAACATCAGGAAGAGGGTCAGGAAGAGCCCGAAGCTGCCGATGAAGGTGGCCACCTCGTTGAACGTGGGGGTGTAGTGGGTCCAGCTGCTGGGGAGGTAGTCCCGATGGAGGCTCGTCACGATGATGACGAAGCGCTCGAACCACATGCCGATGTTCACGAAGATGCTCAGGATGAAGAGGATCCACGGCGTGGTGCGCACCTTTCGGGACCACAGGAAATGGGGCGTGATGGCGTTGCAGCTCACCATGGTCCAGAAGGCCCATTTGAAGGGCCCCGTGGCCCGGTTGAGGAAGACGTAGCGTTCGTAGGCATTGCCGCTGTACCAGGCGATGAAGAATTCGGTGGCGTAGGCGAAGCTCACGATCATGCCCGTGGTGAGCAGGATCTTGGCCATCGCCTCCAGGTGCGCGCGGGTGATGTACTCCTCGTAGCCCATGACCTTGCGGGCGATGATCATGAGGGTCAGCACCATCGCGAATCCGCTGAAGACGGCGCCCACCACGAAGTAGGGGGGGAAGAGCGTGGCGTGCCAGCCCGGGATCACCGAGGTGGCGAAGTCCATGGACACGATGGTGTGGACGGAGACCACGAGGGGCGTGGCCAGGCCCGCCAGCAGGCCGTACACGGTCTCGTAGCGCGTCCAGCGGCGGTTGGAGCCGTTCCAGCCCAAGGCGAGGATGGAAAGGACCGCCTTCTTCCGGCCCGTGGCGCGGTCCCGCTGGGTGGCCAGGTCCGGCACCAGGCCGATGTACCAGAACACGGCGGAGACGATGAAGTAGGTGCTGATGGCGAACACGTCCCACAGCAGGGGGCTGCGGAAGTTCACCCACAGCGGCCCGCGCGTGTTCGGCAGGGGCAGGGCCCAGTGGCCCACCCAGGGACGGCCCATGTGGATGATGGGGAAGAGGCCCGCGCACATGACGGCGAAGATGGTCATGGCCTCCGCCGCCCGGTTGATGGAGGTGCGCCAGTGCTGGCGGAAGAGGAAGAGGATGGCGCTGATGAGGGTGCCCGCGTGGCCGATGCCCACCCAGAACACGAAGTTGGTGATATCGAAGGCCCAGCCCACGGTCTTATTGAGGCCCCAGGTGCCGATGCCGCGGGTGAGGGTGTTGTAGACGGCCCAGGCGCCCAGGCCCAGCATCGAGAGGGTCACGAGGATGGCGAAGAACCAGGCCGTGGGCGGCGCCGATTCCGTGGGCCGGAACACCTCGTCCGTCACCTGCCGGTAGCTCTTGTGTCCCTCGATGAGGGGGGCCGGCATCTCCCTATGCATGGTGGCCTCCTTGGACCGGTGCGGCGGCCTCCGAATTCCGGATTTTTGCGAGGTAGCTCACGGCGGGGGCCACCCCCAGTTCGCCCAGCACCAGGTAGCGCTTAGGGTCCTGTAGGGCCCGGCTGATCTCGCTGCTCGGATCCAGCACGTCGCCGAAGAGGATGGCCATGCCCGGGCAGCTCTGCTGGCATGCGGTCTTGGCCTCGCTGTCCCTCAGCTCCCGACCCTCGTTCTTGGCCGTGGCCTTGGCCTGCTGCAGGCGCTGCACGCAGAAGGAGCACTTCTCCATGACGCCTCGGCTGCGCACGGTGACGTCGGGATTGAAGACCAGGTTCTCCACCGGGTCCTCGTGCTCGTAGTTGAACCAGTTGAAACGGCGGGTCTTGTAGGGGCAGTTGTTGGCGCAGTAGCGCGTGCCCACGCAGCGGTTGTAGACCTGCTGGTTGAGGCCCTCCTCGCTGTGGACCGTGGCCACCACGGGGCAGACGTTCTCGCAGGGGGCGTTGTCGCACTGCTGGCACATCATGGGTTGGTGCACCACGCCGGGCTCCGCCTCGTCGCCGGTGTAGTAGCGGTCGATGCGCATCCAGTGCATCTCCCGCTTGCGCCGCACCTCGTCCTTGCCCACCACGGGGATGTTGTTCTCCGCCTGGCAGGCGATGACGCAGGAGGAGCATCCGCTGCACTTGGAGAGGTCGATGACCATGGCCCAGTGGTGGGGGCCCTTGGGGTGGCCCGCGTAGATGCTGGGTTGCACGGGGCTGCCGACCCCCCCTCCGCGGGCCGCCACCGGCCTACCGCCCAGACCAAGACCGCGACGCGCGCGTGGACTACCTGGGCCTGGACGGCGGTGCTGCTCGTCACCGCGCCGGCGAGGGTGGCGCCGTCCCACGCTCTG
>CAYSXG010000139.1:0-1008 GCA_964434895.1 uncultured Solibacteraceae bacterium
TCGTCCCGGAAGCTGAAGATGCGTTCCTTGGCGCGGGCCTTCTCCTCGTCCCGCCGGGCCCCGCCGATGAGGGCGTCGAAGCCGAATTCCGCCACCGCCTCCAGCAGGGTCACGCTCTGGAAGGGGTTGCGGCTCTGGAGGGGGTGCTGGAGGACCACGCTGCCCCGGGCCATGGATGCTTCCACGCCGCGCACCCGGAGGCTCACCCCCAGTTCCGCCGCCCGCCGGGCCCGGAAGGCGATCACCTCGGGGTAGTTGTGGCCCGTGTCGATGTGGAGCAGGGGGAAGGGGAAGGCCCCGGGACGGAAGGCCTTCTCCGCCAGGCGCAGCAGGCACAGGGAATCCTTGCCCCCGGAGAAGAGGAGGGCCGGATGGGCGCACTGGCCCGCCACCTCCCGCAGGACGTGGATGGCCTCGGCCTCCAGCCAGTCGAGGTGGGTGAGGGGGGGGGATTCGAGAAGGGCGCTCATGGCTGGTCCTGGAAGGCGGGGTTTCGATGGAGGCCGCATTCCCGGTGTTCGGGGCTCTCCCACCACCAGCGTCCGGCGCGGAGGTCTTCGCCGGGGCCGATGGCGCGGGTGCAGGGGGCGCAGCCGATGCTGGGGAAGCCCCGGGCGTGGAGGGGGTTGGTGGGCAGGACGTGGTTCTGGACGTAACCCCAGACCTCCTCCTGGGTCCAGGCGGCCAAGGGGTTGAGCTTCGCCAGGCCGTGCTCCGGGTCCCACTCCGCCAGGGGCAGGCCCGACCGGGTGGGGGACTGCTCCCGCCGCTGGCCCGTGATCCAGGCCCGGGAGCCCTTCAGGGCCCGCCTCAGGGGCTCCACCTTCCGGACCGCGCAGCAGGCCTTGCGCTGCTCCAGCCCTTCGTAGAAGCCGTTGATGCCGTCCCGGGCCACCAGGGCCTCCACGGCCCGGGCCTCGGGGAAGACGAGGGCGATCTCCACCTCCACCCGAGGGCGGAGGGCGGCGAGGGTGGTTTGGCCGCCGGACTTGCTGGTTGCCATGACCG
>CAYSXG010000139.1:1018-7447 GCA_964434895.1 uncultured Solibacteraceae bacterium
GAGGGCGGCGAGGGTGTCGTAGGTCTCGGGATGGAGCCTCCCGGTGTCGAGGACGAAGGCCCGGGGCCGCAGGCCCCGGCGCCGGCCCGCTTCCGAAAGGAGGTGGAGGAGCACCACGTCCTCCGCGCCTAGGCTGCAGGCGAAGGTGAGGTCCGGGCCGAAGGCCTCGAGGGCCCAGTCCAGGAAGTCCGCCGGGGAGCGGCCCTCGAAGCGCCGACCCAGGGCCTCGAGGGCTTCGGGGGTAAAGGAAGGGGGAAAGGACATCAAGCCTCCACGCAGGCATCGAGGGCGAGCCGTTCCCGGACCCGAGCCTCCCCGAGGCGCTGGACGAAATCGCCGAAGGATTCAGCGGCCGAGCCCTCCAGGGCCCAGGCCTCAAAGAGGGGGTCCAGGCGGCGGGAGATCTCCGCCAGGGGTACCTTCTCGGCGGCCAGGAAGGCCAGCCGATGGCCCTCGGGGTGGCCCCCGAGGAAGAGGGCGTAGGTGCCCACGCCCTGGCCCACGATCCCCACCTCCGCGTCGTAGGGGCGGGCGCAGCCGTTGGGGCAGCCGGTGATGCGCACCACCGGCGCCTTGGCCCCGAGGCCCCGGGCCTCCAGGCGCTCCTGGAGGCCCGCGAGGATGGCCGGGGCCGCCCGTTCCCCTTCGGTGATGGCCACGCCGCAGAGGGGCAGGGCCACGCAGGCCAGGGCCCGCTCGTAGAGCTTGGGGGGGCGGGAGGTCCCGGAGCCGCCGAAGGCCAGGACCCCCTCGACGGCGGGTCGGTCCTCGGGGCGGATGCCCAGCAGGACGAGATCCTGGTCCGGCGTGAGCTGGAGGTCCAGGCCATGGGCGCGCACCAGATCCCGAAGGGCCGACTTGAGGGGCCTCCCCGGCGCGTCCTGGATGCGTCCGGAGAGGGTGTGGAGGCCCAGGGACCAGGACCCGTCCTGCGCCCGGTGCCAGCCGAGGTAGGCGGGGGTCTCCCAGGGCGGGAGGGGGCGCTCCTGGAAGCGCAGGCCCGCGCGGGCCTCCACCTCCGCCCTGAACCAGGGGAGCCCACGATCGTGGAGGAGGTACTTGAGCCGGGCCCGCCGCCGGTTTTCGCGCCCCCCGAAGTCCCGCTGGAGGGCCACCACCGCCTCCGCCACGGGGACCAGGGCCTCGGCGGGAATCCAACCCAGGAGGTCCGCCAGGCGGGGAAAAGTCTCGGGATCCCGGTGGGTCATGCCCATGCCGCCGCCGGCGAAGGCGAACCAGCCCTCGATGTGGCCGTCTTCCCCCAGGGTGGCGGCGAAGGCCAGGTCGTGGGTGTAGAGGTCGACGGCGTTGTTGCCCGCCAGGGTCAGGGCGAGCTTGAACTTGCGGGGCAGGTAGGCGGCGCCGTAGAGGGGTTCTTCCTGGGGTTCCCCCACCGCCTCGCCGTCCAGGAAGATGTCCGCGTAGGCCGACGATCGGGCCTGGAAGCGCTCCGTGAGGAGGTCCACCGGGGCGTCCAGGCGGTGGAGATCCACCCGGCCGCAGGGGTTGGGTGGCTGGAGGATGTTGCGCGCGACGTCGCCGCAGGCCCCCTTCGTGGTCTGGAGGGCCTCCCTCAGGGCCCGCAGGGTGGCGGGGAGGTCGGCCTTGAGGACCCCATGCAGCTCCAGGCCCTGGCGGGTGGTGAGGCGCAGGGTGCCGTCCCCGAAGCGGTCGGCGAGCGCGTCCCAGGCCAACCATTGGAAGCCCCGTAGGCGGCCCCCGGGGATCTTCCCCCGCACCAGCAGGGTCGGGGGCTTCGGAGCATCCCCGGCGGGGGGCCTGTCGCGGTCCTTCTGCTGGTACAGGCCGTGGAACTTGATGAGGTGGGCCGAATCGGCGCCAAAGGCGGGGGTGGGAAGGGCCAGTTCCTCCGCGAGGTGACCGCGCAGACCCGCGGAGGAGGCCTTGAGGGCCTCAAGGGGATGGTGTCCGCTCATGACAGCTCCGCCAGGGCGCCGAGGGCGTGGAAGTAGTCCTGCTTCAGGCCGTCCAGGAGGCGATGGAGGGCCCGGCGCCGGACTCCCGGGTCCGGCACGTCCCGGCGAAGCCGGCCCCGGAGCTCCGCCAGGCGCTCGAGGAGGTCCCCGTGCTCCTCCGGGAGGACCTCGTCCAGGAAGGCCCGAAGGGCACCGCTCAGGCCCGGGAAGCGCCCCTCGGTGCCGATGGCGACGTGGTAGGGCCCCCGGACCAGGCTGGCGGCGAAATGGAACTCGCAATGCTCCGGATCGTCCACGGCGTTGAACCAGGTGTTCAGGCCCGCGGCGGCCCGGGCCAAGCGGGCGTTGAGGGCGCCGTCGTTGGTGGCGCTGACGACGAGGCGACGGCCCGCCAGATCCTTCACGGAGACCGCACGCAGGAGCAGGCGGACCTGGGAGGGGTGGGCCTCCGCCAGGGCCCGGAAAGCCTCGGAGGCGGCGAGGGCCACCACGGTGACGGAGGCGCCGGCCCGCAGCAGCTGCTCGAGTTTAGCCTGCGCGACGCGGCCGCCCCCCACGAGCAGGACGGGCTGATCCTTGAGGTCGAGGAAGAGGGGAAGGAGCTGGGGCATGGGATGGGCCTTGGAGGGAAAGGGTGTCGTGGAGGGGGACGGTGGGGCCCATGAGCCCCAGGCCAGGGCCCTCGGTGAGGGGGGGGAGGGCCCCGAGGGCCGCCTCGCCCAGGCAGGCCCGGGAGACCCTCTGGCGGCCGGTGCAGGCGTTCTCCACCAGGGCCACCGGCCACCGGGGATCCGCGCCGGCCCCCAGCAGGGAGGCCGCGATGGCCGGGAGGCTGCGGCTGGCCATGAAGAGGGCCAGGGTGCCGCGGAAGGAGGCGAGTTCCGCCCATTCCTCCTCGCTGCGGGGGCCGTGCCCCTCGATGACCCGCAGCTCCCGGGCCAGGCCCCGATGGGTGAGGGGGATGCCCGCGCCGGCTGCCGCGCCGTTCAGGGCGCTGAGTCCGGGGATCACCTCGAAGGGGATGCCTGCCTCCCGCAGGGCCAGGGCCTCCTCGCCTCCGCGGCCGAAGAGGAAGGGGTCCCCCCCCTTGAGGCGCACCACCCGGGCCCCGCGGCGGGCCTCGGCCACCAGCGCGGCGTTGATGGCCTCCTGGGTCATGGCGTGGTCCCCGCAGCGCTTGCCCACGTGGAGCGCGCGGGCCCCGGCGGGGAAGATGTCCAGGTAGGCGGGGTCCAGCAGGGCGTCGTAGAGGATCACCTCCGCCGCCTGGAGGGCCCGCAGGCCCCGGAGGGTGAGGTGGTCCGGATGGCCGGGGCCCGCGCCCACCAGGCTCACGAAACCCCGCCGAAGGGGGAGCACCACTCCGCTCACGGGCCCCCCGCAAGGAGGCCCGCGAACCATTCCGCCACCTGGTCCCATTCCAGGAGGAAGGCGTCGTGGCCGTGGGGGCTGCGGATCCAGGAGAGGCTGCCCAGGCGCCCGGCGGCCCGCGCGGCCTCCGCCAGCTCCCGGACGAGGGGGGGCGTGAAGAGCGTGTCGGAATCGATGCCCAGGACGTGGAGGGGGACCCCGAGGCCCTCCAGGGCGGCCGCGGTTCCCCCGCGGCCCCGGCCCACGTCGTGGGCGTCCATGGCGTCCAGGAGGGTCCTGTAGCTCTCCCGGGTGAAGCGGGCCGCCAGGGCCTCCCCGTGGTGCTGGAGCCAGTCCCGGACTCCGGGGGCCTCCGGGAAGCGGGCGCCGAGGCCCTCGGGGGCCCGGAAGGTGAGCATGGCGGCCCGGCGGGCCAGGGCGAGGGCCTCGGCGTCCGGAAGGCCCGCGTCGAGGATGCGGCGCTGGACCTCGTGGGCCCCCCAGATCCAGGCGTCGCTCCGGGCCCCGCACCCGATGAGGCCCAGGGTCCCGAATCGATACGGCAGCCGCAGGGCCAACTCCAGGCCCACCATCCCCCCCAGGGAGCCGCCGACAAGGGCGTCGAAGCGGAGGTCTTCCGCCAGGATCCAGCGGGCCAGGGCGGCGGCCTGGTCCCGGGGCGTGATGGTGGGGAAGGGGCGGAGATCCGCCGGGCCCACGGAGCCGTAGCAGGAGCCCGGCAGGTTCGGGGCCCAGGTGCTGACCCGGTCGGGGTCCAGGGGAGAACCGGGCCGGAAGAGGGGGGCCCACCAGCCCTGCTCCCCGTCGGGCCAGGGGCCCCCCGTGAGGGCGTGGAGGAGCAGGACCTTGGTGGCGCCGCGGCCGACGCGCCGCGTGTGGACGTGCACCGGAAGGGTGCCGCCCCCCTCCAGGGGAATGGGCTCGAGACCCGCAAGGGTGGCGTTCATCCCCGGACCCCGGACAGGGCGGCGTCCAGGTCCTCGACGAGGTCGTCCAGGTGCTCCAGGCCCACGGAGAGGCGCACGAGGTCGTCGCTGACCCCGGTGGCGGCGCGCTCCTCGGGGCTGAGCTGCTGATGGGTGGTGGAGGCCGGGTGGATGATGAGGGACTTGGCGTCCCCCACGTTGGCGAGCCGGGAGAAGAGCTTCACGCCGTTGATGACCGCCCGGCCGGCCTCGAGGCCGCCCCGCACGCCGAAGGTGAGGATGCCCCCGAAGCCCGCGCCGGGACGGAAGTAGCGCGAGGCCGTGCCGTGGCTTTCGTGGTCCTCCAGGCCCGGGTAGTTCACCCAGGCGACCTTGGGGTGGTTCCGGAGCCATCGGGCCAGGCCCAGGGCGTTGGCGCCGTGGCGCTCCAGCCGCAGGGGCAGGGTCTCCAGGCCCTGGATGAGCAGGAAGGCGTTGAAGGGGGAGATGGCGGGGCCCGTGTCCCGGAGGCCCTCGATGCGCGCCTTGGTGATGAAGGCGGCCGGGCCCGCGAGGTCGTGCAGGACGGCCCCGTGGTAGGCGGCCCATGGGGAGGTGAATTCCGGGAAGTTGCCGTTGGCCCAATCGAAGGAGCCGCCGTCGACGATGAGGCCGCCCACGCTGGTGCCGTGGCCTCCGATGAACTTGGTGGCGCTGTGGACCACGATGTTCGCCCCGTGCTTCAGGGGTTGGAGCAGGTAGGGGCTGGGCAGGGTGTTGTCCACGATGAGGGGGACGCCGGCCTCCTTGGCGATGGCGGCGATCACCTCGAATTCGGGAACGTCCAGCTTGGGATTGCCCAGGGCCTCGAGGTAGATCGCGCGGGTCCTGGGCGTGAGGGCCGCGCGGAAGGCCTCGGGGTTGCGGCTATCGACGAAGGTGGTGGAGACGCCGCTGCGAGGCAGCGTGTGGCGCAGCAGGTTGTAGGTGCCGCCGTAGAGGTTGTCGCCGGCCACCAGGTGGTCCCCCTGGCGGAGGAGCGTGCCCAGGGCGAGGCTGATGGCCGCCTGACCCGAGGCCACGGCCAGGGCCCCGACACCCCCTTCGAGCTGGGCCACGCGCTGTTCCAGCACGGCCTGGGTGGGGTTCATGATGCGGGTGTAGATGTTTCCGGGTTCTTCGAGGTTGAAGAGGCGCGCCCCGTGCTCGGCGGAATCGAAGACGTAGCTGGTGGTCTGGTAGATGGGCACGGCGCGGCTTCGCGTCTCCCCGTCCGGCGCGTGGCCGCCGTGGAGGGCGAGGGTTTCGAAGCGGTAGGCGGCAGTGAGGGTTTCGCTCATGGCGGACTCCAGGCGGGCCACCCCGGGTCCCGGGGTGGAAGGTGGGCGCCCCCTCTCCACGGATGCGGAGCCTCGGGGCGGGGCGAGGTCCTAGCCTCGTCAGTCCGTCGCGTGATCCATTCGGAAGCGCCGTGTCAGTTCGACACCAGCTGGTCATCTATCCGGCCCGAAGGCCGGCGGGAATTGGCACCACCACCGCCACAGCGGCAGGTTGCCAAGGTTTCATAGGGCCCGTCCCTCCACCTTTCTGGATATCACTACTGGGGAACTGACAAAGAACTCGGAGATCCCAGGGTGGGCCCGGAGAGGGCCGTCCTCAACGGGTTTTCGAAACTTTGATGGGGCCATCACGGGCCCGTGATCTTCGCCCGGGCCGGGGTCTTCCCCGCCTCTTCCCCGGCTGTCCGAACGACCTCCAGGAAGGCCTGGGCGGCCCGGGAAAGGAGTACGTCCCCGCGGTAGACCATGCGGATGGGCCGCTGGATGCGCAGGCCCGGCACGGGGATCCGCCGCAGGACGCCGCTCTTGAGTTCCGGGGCCACCGTGAGTTCCGGCAGGAGGGCCACGGCCAGGCCCTCGGCGGCGAAGGCCTTCAGCGCCTCGAAGGAGGAGAGGTCGAAGGCGACGCGGGGCTCGATGCCCGCGTGCCGGAAATGGGCCTCCAGCTTCGCCCGCATGAGGGTGCGGGGGCTGTGGAGGGCCAGGGGGAAGGCCGCGAGGGCCGCCAGGTCCTTGGGGGCCAGTCGCGTGAGGGGGTGGTCCTTCGAGACCACCGCGATGAGGGCGTCGGTCTGGAGGGTGAGGGTCTCCAGGCCCTCCACCACCGGCTCCGCGGCGATGAAGCCGAAGTCGTAGTCGTGGCGCCGGACCTCCCCC
>CAYSXG010000140.1:0-548 GCA_964434895.1 uncultured Solibacteraceae bacterium
CCTTCGAGTTGCCGGGGCTTCCGCCGTGTCGCGGTCTCCGGCTGCAGGGCAGGCGGGACTCGGTTCTGCGGGTCTACGTGATGCCCGGCGAGGACTGAGGCGGGAGGAGGCCTCACGGCTCCTACCAGGGAATGCTCCGGCGATCCCGGAAGAAGAGGCCCGTGGCGGTGGGCGGGGCGTCCAGGGCCAGCCAGACGATGCCCTCGGCCGCCTCGGCGGCGGAGCGGGGGGCGTGCTCGCCCCCCATGCCCGTGCGGGCCCAACCCGGGCAGACGCTGTTGACGCGGATCCCCCGGGCCTTCCCGGCAAGGGAGAGCTGGAGGGTCAGGGCGTTGAGGGCCGCCTTGGAGAGGCTGTAGCCCGGCGCCCAGTCGTCCATCTCCGCGAACTGACCGGACAGGCTGGAGACGTTGACGACGAAGGCCCCGTCCCGCAGGAGGGGCCAGGCGGCCTGGGCCACCCGCAGGGGCCCCAAGAGCTTCGTCTCGAGGGTGGCGCGCAGCACCCCCGGGGCCCGGTCCAACCCCGAGCCCCCCCTATCCCGCAGG
>CAYSXG010000140.1:558-7414 GCA_964434895.1 uncultured Solibacteraceae bacterium
CGACGTGAGGCCGCGGGGACCGTCGCGCCCCGGGCCTCCAGCTGGCGGCACACCGCCAGGCCGATGCCCCGGTTGGCGCCGGTGACGAGGACGACCGGGGAGGGGGAGGGGGGCCGGGCCATCAGGCCTTGGGCGTCCCGCAGGGCCAGGTTTCACCACGCTCGGGCATCCCCACGGTGACGCCGCGCTTGGCGACATCGCGGGCCGTGGTCGGGGCCCCGCTGAGGCGGCCGCGGGTGGCGTACTGCTCCTTCAGCTGGTCCATGAGGGCCTCGCGCCGCTCCGCCAGGCGCTTGAGGGGACGCCCCTCGTGGCGCGTGAGGACGTAGGCCGTGAGAAGGGGAAGGATGATGGTCGTATCCCCATAGCAGACCACCGCGTCCGGCAGCTGGTCCGGGTCGATCTTGCCCCAACTGACGGCCTCCCCCGGGGTGGCGCCGCTGAGGCCGCCGGTATCCGGGCGGGCGTCCGTGATCTGCAGGAAGTAGTCGTGGCCCCGTTCGTCGATGCCCAGGACCTCCTGGATCTGGGGCTCGGTCTGCAGGATGAAGTTCTTGGGGCTCCCGCCGCCGAGGATCCACACGGCGCTCTTGCCACCCCTCAGCTTCGCGTCCAGCACCAGGGCCGCCGTCTCGTTCACGTCGGCGTTCACGTCGTAGGCGAGCCGGTTGCCTTCCAGGGCCACCGCGGCCACGTTCATGCCGATGCTGCTGTCGCCGGGGCTGGAAGTGTAGATGGGCACGCCGGCCTGGTAGGCGGCGGAGAGCACCGAGACGGTGCCGATGCCCAGGGCCTGTTCCCGCTCGTGGAGGGCCCGGCCCGCCATGTAGTGGAATTCCGCGGTGCTCATGGGGCGCTGGAACTGGGGCGCCTTGATGAGCTCCCTGTAGAAGGCGTCCGTATCCAGCAGCACCGTGTAGTCGAAGAGGATGTCGTAGATGCGCACCACCCCTTCGTCGCGGAGCACCGTGTCGGAGAGGGAGGGGCTGCCCCGATGCAGGCTCAGATCCAGGGCGAAGTGGGTGTCGTGGTAGAGGTTGGCGCCGGTCGAGACCATCCAGTCGATGACGCCCGCCTCGATGAGGGGAATGAGGCAGGAGCGCCCCAGGCCTGCGGGAGTGAGGGCCCCCGTGAGCGTGACGCCCAGGGTCACGTCCGGCTGCAGGATCTTGTGGGTGAGGAGGCGGGCGGCCTCCCCCAGGCGGCCGCCGTTGTAGGCCAGGAAGGCCTCGTCGACGAGGTCGGCGGCGCTGATGCCCCGGCGGATCCCCCGGGGGGCGATGCGCTGGCCGCTCAGGAACTCGCTGGGGCCTTCGTGGTGTTCGTGTCCGGACATCGGGCACCTCCGACCCTTCATCCTGCCACCCGAGGGGCGGGTTTTCAGCCGAAATTAAGCCTCAATGGGGCGCCGGTCGATGGGGCGGGCAGGAGACTTCTGCATGTTCGTCATCATTGGCCTCGTGGTCGTGCTCGGCTCCATCCTGGCGGGCTACTCCATGGAGGGCGGCAAGATCGGGGTGCTGCTGCATCCGCTGCCCGCGGAAGGCACCATCATCTTCGGCTCCGCCCTGGGGGCCTTCCTGGCCTCGAATCCCGTCACCGTCATCAAGGCCGTGGTGGGAAGCCTCGCCAAGCCGCTGAAGGGAAGCCCCTACACCAAGGCCGTGTACATGGAATCCCTGATGATGCAGTACGAGGTCTACGTGAACATCAAGAAGGGCGGGCTGCTGGCCCTGGAGCAGGACGTCAACGACCCCCACAACAGCGCCATCTTCAAGAAGTACCCCACCTTCATCCACAACCACCACGCCCTCGACTTCTTCTGCGATTCCATGAAGCTGCTCATCAACGGCAGCGCGAAGATCGACGAGATCGACCTGGCCATGGACGCGGAGATGGACATCCTCAAGCACGAGGCCGTGGTCCCGGGCGCGGCCGTCAACGAGATGGGGGACGGCTTTCCGGCCTTCGGCATCGTGGCCTGCGTCTGCGGCGTGGTGGTGACCATGGGCTTCCTGGACCAGCCGCCCAACGTCATCGGCGGCAAGGTGGGCGCGGCCCTGGTGGGAACCTTCCTGGGCATCCTGCTGGCGTACGGCATCGTGAAGCCCCTGGCCAAGAACATCGAGCAGGTGAACGCGGAAGAGGCCTACTACTTCAACGCCCTGCGGGCGGGCCTCACCTCCTTCGGCAACGGCGCCGCCCCGGTCACCGCGGTGGAATTCGCCCGCCGCAACGTGCCGCCCCACGAGCGCCCCAAGAGCGGGGAGCTGGAGGAAGTGGTGCGGCAGATCAAACCGAGGTGACCGCGTGACCGGAGCCCGGGGCCTGGAGCCCGACCCGAGGTCCCCGGTGGTGAGTGCGCCCTCCGGGGGAGCCCGAAATGGCTGACCAGGCCCCCGAAGTCAAAATCAAATTCGTCAAGAAGAAGGGCGGCCACGGCGGGGCCCACGGCGGGGCCTGGAAGGTGGCCTACGCGGACCTGGTCACCGCCATGATGGCCTTCTTCCTGCTGATGTGGCTGCTGGGCAGCGCCAACGCCAACACCAAGGCGGGCATCGCCGGCATGTTCCAGGACCCCGACTTCTTCAACACGGAAAAGGGGAAGGAGATCCTCGATAACCACGGCAAGGGCATCCTTCCCGGGGGGAGGGGGATGGCCCAGGGCCCCGACGGGGAGGGCGGGGGCAAGGACCCTGAAGCGGAGCTGCGGGAGAAGGAGGAGAAGCAGATGGAGGCCACGGCCCAGGCCATCCAGCAGGCCTTCTCGGAGGACGCCCTGCTCCAGGCCTTCAAGGACCAGATCAACATGGAGATCACCGACGAGGGCCTGCGCGTCACCATCAGCGACAAGGCCGCCCAGGTGCTCTTCGATTCGGGCTCCGCCCAGCTCAAGCCCTACACCCTCTCCATCCTCAAGGAGATCGCTCGGGAGCTGGGCAAACTGCCCAACCACGTGGTCATCGGGGGCCACACGGACAGCCAGCAGTACCCCGGCCAGGCCTACACCAACTGGGAGCTCAGCTCCGAGCGGGCCAACGCCGCCCGGCGGGTCCTGGTCTCCAGCGGCCTGCGGGTGGAGCAGGTGCGCCGCGTGACGGGCTACGCCGACACCATCCCCATGGAAGGCAAGGACAAGAAGGATCCCTCCAATCGCCGCATCTCCATCGTCATGCTCTCCAGCGCTTCCGCCGCCGCGGAGGAGAAGGGCCAGCACGCCAGGAAACTAGAACTCGGGAAGGGGACCAAGGCCGAGGAGAAAAAGGAGCCGGACAAGAAGGAGAAATGACCCTCCCTCAGTCCGCGAGCCGGAAGTCCAAGGCCCAGACGCCTCCCCGCTGGACCACCTCCCCCCCCACCAGGGCCAGCGGATGCCGGAAGGAGGGCCCGTCCACCACCACCGTGTGGAATTCGCCCCCCTCCCCGCAGGGATCGCAGCCCCGCGCCACCGCCCCTTCGACAAAGGCTTCGTCCAGCTCCCCTCCCAGGACCTCCGGCCCAAGGAAGGCCGCCCGGGCCGCCGCGATCCGGGCCCGGAAGCCCGCCCCCCAGAAGCGGTCCAGGACCTCCCGCCTCGGCATCCGCCAAAGGGGCAGCAGGGCCTCCAGACCCGCCCGGGCGCAGACCCCCTCCTCCCAGGCCCGATGGGGTTCCTCGTCCATATCCCCGAAGACCGCCCCCTCGGCCCCCGCGGCCCGGGCCCGCTCGAGGCCCCGGACCGCGGCCTCCTCGTAGCCCTCCCACGAAGTCGGCTCGAGGAGAAGGGGAAGGCCCAACGAGAGGGCCTGGGCCTCCAGCACCTCCCGGCGCAGCCCGTGGGAGCGGGAGCGGCTCCCGTCCGGGAGCATCAGCGTGAGCAGAGCCATCGGCCGGTGCCCCTGGGCCTCGGCGAGATGGAGGGCCAGACAGGAGTCCTTGCCGCCACTCCAGGAAGCCACCACCGGGAGGGCCTTCACGGCAGCTCCAGGACGAGGCCCGGCCCCTGGTTGGACCGGACCCGGAACACCTCCAGCAGCACCTCCGGCGTCAGCACCTCGGAGGCCGCGCCCACGGCCCGCAGGGAGCCCCCTTCCAGCACCAGCACCAGGTCCATGCACTCCGCCAGGCGCAGATCGTGAAGGGTCATCAGCAGGGTCCCGCCGGACCGGGCGTGGGCCTTGGCCAGGTGCAGGACTTCCAGGGCGTGGCGGATGTCCAGCTGGGCCAGGGGCTCGTCCCAGAGCTGCAGCGGGGCGCCCGTAGCCAGGGCCCGGGCCAGCAGCACCCGCTGGCGCTCCCCTCCGGAAAGGCGCGTCACGGGCCGGTCCGCGAGATGGACCAGGTCCAGGCGCTCCAGGGCCTCCTCCACGCCTCGATCCTCGTCCCCGTGGGCGAAGCGGCCCTGGGCCACCACCTCCCGGACCGGGAAGCCGAATTCCGCTTGGAAATCCTGGGGGACCCAGGCCAGGCGCCGGCCCCGATCCAGCATCGGGATCCGCCGCAGGTCCTCGCCGTTCCAGCGCACCTCCCCGGAGGCGCGCAGCAGCCCCGCGAGGCCCTGGAGCAGGGTGGACTTGCCTGCGCCGTTGGGGCCCAGCACCGCCACGAGGGAGGCGGCCGGGAGGGCCAGGTCCACGGCCCGGAGGCGCCCGGCCACGGCCAGGGAACGGGCCTCCAGGGCGGGGATCACGCCTTCCTCCGCAGCAGCCAGGAAAAGAAGGGCCCCCCCCCCACGGACGTGCATACCCCCAGGCCCCGCCCCCCCGGAAGAAGGCGGGAGGCCAGGTCCGCCGCCACGAGGAAGGCCGCCCCCCCGAACATGGAGGCGGGTAGAAGGCGGCGATGGTCCGGCCCCAGCACCAGCCGCAGGATGTGGGGCACCACGAGGCCCACGAAACCCACGACGCCGGCCACGGAGGTGGCCAGGGCCGTCAGCACCGCGGCGAGGGCCAGCAGCTCCCAGCGCAGGCGGCGCACGTCCACCCCGAGGCTCTGGGCGCTGGTCTCCCCCAGGCTCAACAGGTTCGTGGAGCGCCCCAGGGGCAGCAGGGCCAGGCAGGCCAGGGCCACCCCCGGCAGCACCACCGCCACGTGCTCCCAGCCCCGGTCCTCCAGCCCCCCCATGAGCCAGAGCAGGATCTGGGGGCCCTTCTCCCATTGGCCCGCGCTGAGGCTCAGCACGAAGCTGGTGGCCGCGCCGAGCAGGGCGTTGAGGGCCACGCCGGAGAGCAGGAGCCGTTCGGGCCCCGCCCCCTGGCGCGCCAGCACCAGGGCCGCCCCGATGGCGAGGAAGGCCCCGAGGATGGAGCAGAGGGGCAGGGCCAGGAGGCTCAGGGAGGTCCATCCCATCGCGATGGACAGGACGGCCCCTAGGGCCCCGCCGCTGCTGACCCCCACGAGGCCCGGATCCGCCAGGGGGTTGCGGAAGTAGGCCTGCATCACGACGCCGGAGGCCGCGAGGCCCGCCCCCACCGACAGGCCCACGAGGGTGCGGGGCAGCCGGAGGTTCCACAGCACGGCGCGGGTGAGTTCGTCCCCGCCCCCTCGGGCCGCGACGAGCATCTGGTGAAGGGAGAGCCGCACCTCGCCGAAGGCCAGGGAGGCCAGGACCAGGATTCCCAGGAGGACCAGGAGCGGCAGGATCCCCCGTCGCCCTCTCACCGGAAGCGCTCCGGGTGGAGGGCTCGGGCCAGGGCCTCGTAGCCGGCGATGCGGTGGTGGCTGACGCTGGAGAGGTAGGTGCCCTCCAGGGTCACGTAGCGACCCGCCTGGGCCACTTCCATGAATTTGTAGGGGGACTGGGCGCGGATCTGGGCGAGGGATTCCGGCCGCGCCAGCACCAGGAAGTCCACCTTCCAGGCCAGCATGGCCTCCGAAGGGGCGGGAGCGTGGCCCACCAGCCCCGCCTCCGCCGCGACGTTGAGGGCGCCGGCGTGATCGCAGAGGTCCTGGAAGGTGGTCCCCCGCCCGGCGATGTACCCGTAGACGGAGGGGACCAGCACCCGCTTGGGGGCCACCCCCTTCAGGCGGGCGGCCAGGGCCGAAACCCGAGCCTGGCAGGCCTTCACGAGGGCTTCGGCCCGAGGCCGGCGATCAAGGGCCTCCCCCAGGGTCCGCAGGTTCCCGTAGACCTCCTCCAGGCTGTTGAAGCGCTCGAAGCTCAGCACCCGGACCCCGCTCCGACGGAGCTGGGCGAGCAGCTCGGGCCGGGTGTAGCTCGAGACCAGAACCAGGTCGGGCCGATAGCGGAGGATGGTCTCGGCGTCCCCGAGAACGAGGCGGGGGTATTTTTCGGCCTCCCCGGACACCGCGCAGTATTCGGGATCCCGACTCAGATGGCTCAGGGCCGCGATCTGGCCGGGGTCCGCCAGGGCCAGCAGGAGTTCGTCGGTGCCCACGGTCTGGGAGACCACCCGGCCGGGCGCCCCGGCGAAGACCGCCAGGGCGCACAGGAGCAGCAGCCAGGTCCGCATGCTCCGAAGCTACCAGCGATGGGCCACGGCCAGGGAGACCCTGCGACTGGGGGCGGGGTAGCCGTAGACCAGCTGGGCGTTGCCATCGTGGTCCAGGGCCCCCGTCAACCAGTCCGCCACGCTCTGCTTGGGCTGCAGGAGGTGCTCGCCCCGCAGGGTGAGGCTGAGGCTCGGGCAGGGGGTCCAGGCCAGCGCCGCGTTGAGTTCATTGAAGGCCCGGCCCGTGGAGATCACCTTGAAGCTGGGCACGTCCTGGAGGTCGTAGCGGGGGCCGATGCGGTCCCAGCGCAGGTCGCCCCGGAAGGGGCCCGACTGCAGGAAGGCGGAGGCGGAGGCCGTGAAGAAGGGGTGGCGCACGATGGCGGTGTTGGCCTGGCCGAAGCGCTGGCCCTCGGTGTCGTGAT
>CAYSXG010000141.1:0-7394 GCA_964434895.1 uncultured Solibacteraceae bacterium
GGGATCGAGGGGCCCCCTGGGTTCCACGGAAGGGCGTCTGCAACGAATTCACTGCCGGTCGATGACGAGCCTGTACTTCCCGTACGTGGCGGTGGAGACGCCCCTCATGCTCGGCTGTTCCGTGTAGATGTTCACGTCGTAGTCCGTGGTGGTTCCGGGGCTGAAGTTCAGCGGGTTGATCGAGAGCGACTGCACCACGCCGAAGGATTGGCCGAAGGAGGCCAGGTTGACGGGGGTCCCCGTCTCAATGACCTGGGCCATCTGCGTCATGGAGTAGTCCCCCATGAAGAAGACCGGCACCAGGGTCAGCGTCGCCCCGCGGCCGTAGGGGACCTGGATGCGGTAGCAGTCGTGGTCGCCGGCCTTCCCGGTCCCATGGATCACCTTCCGTCCTGCGGCGTCGCCGCTCAGGGGGGTGATCAGCTGGGCGGTGCTCCAGGTGTTGTGGGTGGCCGTCGTCTCCATGATCAAGGGGGGATGAACGTAGGAGGCGTCGACGCTTCCCACGCCCACGCCGGCGAAGGCGTTCCGGACGGCCGCCGCCTCTTCCGAGGTCGCGCCGAACATCGCGGTGGCGGAGGCGACCACGTCGAGGCGGGCCTTGGCGTAGTCCTCGCTCCCGGTGAACCGATGCGTGGCGGCGTCGAGGTAGATCTTGGCGGCCTTGTTCGCGCCCAGGCCCTTGGAACCGGTGGGGAGCAGGGGCGAAAAGGTCACGTTGGTCGGGTCGGAGGAGGCCCCGCGAACCATGAAGTAGAAGGCGCGATCCAGGGGGCCCAGGCTATCGTGCTCGTCGAGCTGGGCGATGTCCGGGTACCAGGCGGGGATCCCCGGGTTCCGGAACCGGCGGTTGCAGGAGAGGGTCCAATAATCGATCCCCGCCCCGTTCACGATGGGCCCCATGGTGGGCGTATCGGCGCCATTATCGGTGATGAAGGGATCGGGCCCGTAGGGGGTCTCCAGGTTCCGGTTGTAGACGTACATGCGGGTGAGGGCCCCGACGATGTCCGAGTTGCCCTCGTTGAGGCCGCCGCTTTCGGTGTGGCTTCCGTTCGAGTCCAGGTTCGACGTGAAGTCCGTGAGGGCGTGCCCCCATTCGTGGGCGAGGGTGTCCACGGCGGTCAGCCACTCGCCCTTGGGCCCGCCCCCGTCGCCCACGTGGATGTTGCCGGTCAGCGTGTAGTACTCGGCGTTCATCCAGTCCGTGTCGTAGTGGACGTAGGCGTTCACGGAGTAGGAATTCCCGTCGGGCCCCTTGCGATGGAAGACGTTCGCGAACATGTCCCACACGGCCTGAAGGGAGTACTTCACGTTCACCATGTGGGTGCGGCGGTTGCTCATGGAAGCGCCGGCGTCCCCCGCGAACTTCATCCCGTCCCCCCAGTAGGTCGAGGTGCTGGTGGTGATATTGGGGACGGAGTTGTCGCCGTAGTCGTCGTCCATCACCTTGAAATTCCGGCCTTGATCGATGAGCTGGATGCGGCCCGAGCCGTCGATGCTGCCGTCCAGGTCCACGTACTTCGAGCAGACCAGGCTGTAGATGTTCGGGAAGGGGTAGCTGGAGGTCCCGCGGAGCTTGGTGGGGGTGTCCTCGTTGCCGAGGCCGTGGCGTTTGATGGTCTCGCCGGTATGGGCGTCGACGTAGGTACGCATGCCGCGGGCCCTGCGACCGCCCGGCTGGACCTCCTCCGCATCGATGCACCAGGCCAATCGATAGCCACTGACTTCGCGACGGAAGTCCGCCGCATTCCACTCCCCGGCCTCGCCCGAGTAGGGTTTTCCGCTGGCTCGATGGATCAGGCGGGTCTCGGGCCAGATCAGGAGTTCAGCCTTGGCAGGCCCCTGGAAGGGATGGGACTCGCCGACCCGACCCTTGGCCTCGGCTTCGCTCACGCGGGGGGTGGTGTCGAAGAGAAGGGGAACGGACCCGGCGAGGTCGTCGAGGGTCTCCAACACATTACCGCTGGCGTTCGTGAGATGGACCAGGTGGCTTCCCGCCACCCGGAGCCCCCGGAAATGGTGATTGAAGCGCCAGGAGAGGGAGCCTTCGGGGCTGGTCTGCACATTTTGGATGCGGAGTTCGTCGAAGGAGCCCAAGCCGAGGGAGCCCCGGTCCGCATGGGCCCGGCTCAGCATGGTGTCCAGGAGGGGGTGGGTCGCGGCCTTGGACTTGGCCTGGCGAAGGGCCCGTCCATCCGGGACGTCCATGCCGAGAAGGCTGGTGATGAAGGCCGTGGAGGCCAGGAGGCCTCCCAGGGTTCGGGTGCTGGGCATCGGTGCATCTCCAAAAGGGAAGGGGCCGCGGGCCCGAGGGCTCCGCTGCGAAGGGATGGGCGCCCGAGGTCCCTGGGAACGGCGGGCGGGGGGAGCCTTCAGTGAAGGTCGAGTCAAGGTCCGCGCAAAGAACCGGATCCCCGTTTTGGGTTGGACCACTTGTCCGCCGCGAAGTGGTCCAACCCCAATTCCAAATCCGGATCTATTCCAGGCCCCGTTTTCGGGGTGCATTAGAGGCTTCCCGGAAGCCCCCCCACCCCCATGCCCAGGAGATCCCCCATGTCCATCCTTGAAGGTCGAGGCCCCGTCCAAAAGCTGCTCCCCTTGCTTCTGGTGGCGGCCACCTCCCCGGTCTTTTCCATCGCCCCCGCCCCCTCCGATCCCGACCGTGAGCCCTCCATGGAGGAGGTCTGGTCGAAGGGCGGCGGCCAGCCGGACGCGGTTCCGTCCACCCTCGCCGCCACCTGCTCCGCGGACCTCGGGGCCCTTCGCAGGGCCCTGGCTTCGGCACCCGCGGAATCCCCTGACGGGGCCCGGAGAACCTCGCAAGGGACCCTGGTCTCCCTCCCGATGCCCGACGGATCCTTCGCCCGGTTCCGCGCCTTGAACAGCCCCGTGATGGAGGCCGAACTGGCGGCGAAGCATCCCGAGATCCAAACCTTCTCGGTGGTGGGGGAAGACGATCCCCAGATATCGGGCCGCTTCAGCGTCTCTCCTGCGGGGTTGACGGGCCTTCTCCACGCCAAGGGGAAAATGATCTACCTCGACTCCGCCCGAGGGACGGCCCTGGACCGCTTCGAGGTCCGGAGCGCCTTTCCCGTGCGCGGGGCCGAGGCGGTTGGCCCGACCTGCGTTGCCGTGCCCCCGCATCCCGAAGGCGCGGCGTCCCGGCCTCGGGGCGCCGCACCCCTTCGCGCATTGATCCCCGGGGCCGCCACGGCCGTGAACGCGCTTCTGGCCGGCGCCAAGGGCTCCGACGGGCTTTTACGGACCTATCGCCTGGCCGTGGGGGCCAACCACTCCTTTGAATGGAGCTACGGGAACGACGCGGCGCTCACCTACCAGGGCATCGTGGCCACCATCAACAACGTGAACGCGGTCTTCCAGGAGGAGCTCGGCATCCGCTTCCTCCTGGTGGGCTGCGAGGACCAGCTCATCGATGACCCGAACGCCGGGAGCAAGTGGCCCGCGGGGTGGCCCTCCACGGACGTGGGTGCGACCCAAGCCGTCTTCGACACGGTCGTCACGGATCCCCGCTACGACGTGGGCGTCCTCTTTAGCGGGGCCCCCCCCTTCCAGTTCGGCACGCCCGCCAGTCCCGCAACCAGCCCCGGCATCTGGGAATTCCTGGGCTCCACCGGGGCGATCAATCCCCACTCGACGTGGTTCTCCGGCCTCGCGTGCCATTCCGGGTTCAAGGGCCAGGCCATCTTCGCCGCCTACGACAAGAAGGGTTATTTCTGGGACATGGAAGTGGTCGCCCACGGCCTGGGCCATGTCTTCGGCGCCGGCGATACCAATTTCGCCTACGACTATCCCGCCCCGGACTTCCTGACCGTCGGCCTCCCCTTCAGGCCCTACGACCAGGCCTGCGCCGTGGAGCCCGGAAGCGGATCGACGCTGATGTCCTCCGCGGGCCTCTTCAAGGTCCATCCGGAGCTCAACGTGGAACCGCAGGTCGGGCGCTACTTCCACAACAAGAGCCTTCAATCCATCTCGGACTACGTCGCCACCATCGACGGGATGCAGGGCATCCCCCCCACCGTGCTGTCCAACCATGCTCCGGTCGTGGATCTGGGTCCCGCGAAGGTCACGGTCCCGGCCTGCGACGGCCTCGAATTGGTGGCCAGCGCCAGCGACCCCGACGTCGATACCCGCCTGACCTACTGCTGGGAGCCCATGTTCCCCCAGCAATATGCCCTGAGCGGGCTGAACGGGCTGGATCACGTCCCCAAGGGGAACAATCCCCGCTCCTTCCCGCCGAGCCTCAGCCCCGTCCGCGTCATCAACCCGCCCTACTTCCAGCCCGTTCCCTTCGACAACAGCTGGGGCTTCAACTGGGGGGCCGGCGGGAGCATCTCCAACTGGGCCTGCACCGTGCGCGACAACAAT
Organism: uncultured Solibacteraceae bacterium; assembly: GCA_964434895.1. Classification (GTDB taxonomy): domain Bacteria; phylum Acidobacteriota; class Holophagae; order Holophagales; family Holophagaceae; genus CAYSXG01. The sequence goes on from CAYSXG010000141.1 coordinate 4,387, forward strand.
TCCGGCGGGGGAGGCGTTGCGTGGGGGCAGATCGAGATCACCGTTGCGGCCGGACAAAGCCACAAGGTGAGCTATCCGAATGCGGGGGACGTCCGGTGGCAGACCGGAACCCAGCAGACGGTCACGTGGAGTTTCGACGCCGCCGTGTCGAGCACCGTGGACATCCTGCTGTGGGATGGCACGACCTGGTACACCCTTGCCGCGGGCGCGCCGAACACCGGATCGGCCGTGGTTACGGTACCCGCCCTGAACGCCAGCTACAGCGACACGTGCAGGGTCAAGGTCCGGGCGGCCGCCAACGGCCACGTGCGCTATTTCAGCGTGTCGGAAAACGACTTCACGGTGACGCCCAACCCGGTCATGGTCCTGCTGAAGGACGGCGCCGAATCCGTCACGAGTTCGAGCTGGACCCCGCTCACCATGGGCAACTGGAGCGACGGCATCGGGTTCACCCGGGAGAAGGCCGTGCCTCATTCGGGAGCCTACCGCTTCAAGACCAACGCCGGCCTGGCCACCTACAAGCCCAACCTCGAAACGACCCTCACCAGCCCCTACTTCCTCATGAGCCACGTGAGCGAAGCGAATCTCTACTTCTATACGAAGTACCAGATGTTGACCGGGGACTTCCTGCAGATCCAGATCTCCCCGGACGGCGCGACGTGGGTGAACGCCGCCACTTTCGCGGGGACCTCCCCCAGCTGGCCTGACTACGGGTCCGTGGTGAAGGTGCCTCTCTCCTCCTCGATGATGCCGGACCTGGTCTTCCCCAATTACCGGATCCGCTTCCGCTTCATCACCGACAGCTCCGCGAGCACGGTGGCCTGGGGCGTGGCCATCGACGACATCGTGCTCATCGCGCAATAAACCGTCCGGCCGCCGCGCCCTCAGGCCCGCTTGGGGGACCTTTCCACCGAAAGCCCCCGGGCCCGCCACTCGGCCACGCCTTCCTCGAGGCGGTGGGCCTTGAATCCGTGCCGACGCAGGAGGGCCACCGCCTGGTGCGCGAAAACGCAGTAGGGGCCTCGGCAATAGGCCACGATCTCCTTCCGCTTGGGGAGTTTCGCCAGGGAGGCCTTCAGGAGGGGCAGGGGGACGGAAATGGCCCCGGGCAGGTGGCCGGCCTCGAACTCCGCCGGGGGCCGCACGTCCAGCAGGACCGCCTCGCCCTTCTTGAGCTTGGCGAGGAGGTCCCTCAGGCCCAGGGGCTCGGGGGCGTCCTGGAAGAAGGCCCCCGTCAGCCGCCCGATCTCCGCCAGCCGCTGGAAGGCCACGAGGAAGGGGGCCACCTCGCCGCTGGCGGCCTCGTAGATTACGTGGAGCCCCTTCTTCTGGGACACCAGCAGGCCCGCGGCCTTCAGGGCCAGGAGGTGCTGGGAGGCATTGGCCACGCTCAAGGCCGTCTCCGAGGCCGCGGATTCCACCGTGCGGGGCCCCTGGCAGACCAGGTCCAGCAACTCCAGGCGCTTGGGGCTGGCGAGGGCCTTGCCCAGCCGGGCGAACTTCCCGTAGAGGTCGTTCTTGAAGGCGCGCTTGGGGGATTCGGCTCTCATTTAAACTATTCAATTTATTATTTGAATATTTTCAAGGCCTCTCGATCATCTAAAAAATCCAGCAGCCAAAGGCTTCCGCAAGGGCCCGGAAGGAATATTTTGTTTCCCGCATCACACCCGATCCTCCGAGGTCATCCAAGGGGATGATCCGTTACCCAAGGAGCCCCCATGAAGCGAATCGCCCTTTCCCTCTCCCTCGGCCTGATGTCCCTGCCAGCCATGGCCCAGCACAAGCCCCTCTATGCACGCCTCGGCGGCGTGTACCCCATCGCCACGGTGGTGGACGATTTCATCGAGCGCGTGCTGGTGGACAAGGTCCTCAACGCCAACCCCCATATCAACGAGGCCCGCGCCCGGGTTCCCAAGGCCGGCCTCAAGTTCCAGGTCACGGCCCTCGTCTGCCAGGTGACCGGGGGGCCCCAGCACTACGAGGGGCGTTCCATGAAGGAGGCCCACGCCCACCTGGCCATCAGCGAGAAGGAGTGGAACGCCCTCGTGGCCGACTTCAAGGTCACCCTCGACAAGTTCAAGGTGCCCGCCAAGGAGCAGGAGGAGCTCTTCAAGATCGTGGGTTCCACCAAGCCCGACATCGTCACGGTTGCGGATAAGAAGTAGGCCATGGGCGCGCTTTCTCCCACCACCAAAGACCGTCTGGCGGCCCAGGGCTTCGTGGGCCTGGAGGAGGACCTCCTCGTCCGGGTGGCCCCCTGGCTGCGCTTCTCGCCCGCCCTCTGTACCGCCTTCATCGTCGTAGGCACCGCCCTGGGATCCTGGAAGCTGCTGGCGGGCCTGGCCCTGACCGCCCTGATGGGGGCCCTGTTCCCGGCCCATCCCTTCGACCTGATCTACAACTTCGGCCTTCGCCACCTCGCCGGCACCCCGCCCCTGCCCCGGAACCGCGCTCCCCGGCGCTTCGCCTGCGCCATGGCCACGGCCTGGCTCGGCGGCACCGCCTGGGCCTTCTATTCAGGGGCTCATGCCCTGGGAATGGCCCTTGGAGGCGTGCTTGCGGCCATGGCCCTGCTGGTGAGCCTCACGGACATCTGCGTGCCCTCCCTGCTCTACGGCCTTCTTTTCGGAAAGCCGAAGACCCGCTAGGGGATTCCACCGGAAGGGGTGCTGGGTTCCTTCCGGGGGCGGGTGCACCTACTCGATGCCCACGGACTTGACCACCAGGTTCCCATTCCCCGCCAGCATGCCCCGGATCTGCACGATCACCCCCAGGTAGCCGGGATCGGTGTCCGTGGGGTACTGGATGTACACCCGGCCCCGACCCAAGTAGGGGCTGGGGCTCATGCCCGACTCGAAGGAGGACTGGGACTGCACCCCGGTCACCACGAAGGGGCTCGGGTTCATGGCGGTCACCGTAGGGACCCATGGACTGGCGTCCTTCCCGACGGTCTGGGTGAGGTAGCTTCGGATCCCGGTGGAGATGGAGGCGGTGGTGGCCCCGGCCTC
>CAYSXG010000142.1:0-7383 GCA_964434895.1 uncultured Solibacteraceae bacterium
GGGGGCTGGAACTACGGATGGCTAGCGCCGCCCCGATTGCGACCATCACCGACGCGGCAATGAACGCCGAACCAGGAATCTTGACCGCCGCGGCCGCCGACGTGAAGTAGCCAAACAAGCCGGTCGCAATCAGCGGCCCGAGAATTTCGGTGACCCCGCGGATGCTGCTCAGCGCGTCTTGCACGGCGCCTTGCTCCGTCGCCGGGACCATCTTCGTGATGTGGATCGGTGAGCAGATCACCGAGCGGGGCCTCGGGAACGGCATCAGCCTCCTGATCTTCGCCGGCCTCGTGGCGGGCCTGCCCCGGGCCATCCAGACGCTCGCCACGATGATCACGTCCTCGCTCAAGGGGACCTCGGAAGTGCCCCCGGGCATCTACTTCGTCCTCATCGCCGTCATGGCCGCCGTCCTCATCGCCGTGGTTCTGGTGGAGAACGCCTACCGGCGCATCCCCATCCACTACGCCCGGCGTTCGGACTCCAGCCGCATGGCCAGCCAACGCAGCTCCTACATGCCCCTGAAGGTGAACACTGCGGGGGTCATGCCCGTGATCTTCGCCTCATCGGTGATTTTCTTCCCGGCCACCATTGCCCAGTTCACCAAGTGGGAGTGGCTGTCCAAGGTGAGCGCCTACCTGAATCCCCAGTCCAATTTCTGGATCTACACCCCGATCTTCGTCGGCGTGGTCATCTTTTTCGCCTTCTTCTACACGTCCATCGTGTTCAATCCGGACGAGACGGCGGACAACCTCAAGCGGGCCGGCGGGTACATCCCCGGCATCCGCCCCGGGAAGGAGACCAGCGCCTACCTGGACGCCATCCTCTCCAAGCTGACCTTCGCCGGGGCCGTGTACCTCGCGGTGATCTCCCTCGTTCCCCTCCTGCTCATGGGCAAGCTGCCCGGCATGTCCTTCTACTTCGGCGGGACCTCCCTGCTGATCGTGGTGGGCGTGGCCATGGACACTGCCTCCCAGCTGGAGAGCTACCAGATCATGCGCCACTACGACGGCTTCCTGGAAAAGGGCCGCATCCGGGGCCGTGCTTCTTTTGCTGGAGTTTCCAGCGGAAAGCAGGGTTGAGGATGAGAGTTCACGTCCTTCTGGGCGCGCCCGGGTCCGGAAAAGGTACCCAGGCGAAACGATTGGTCCAACATTTCTCGTTGACCCACCTGTCGACGGGTGACATTCTGAGAGACGCTGTCTCGCAAGGGACAGAACTTGGCCTGAAGGCGAAAGCCATCATGGCCGCAGGAAAACTGGTGGACGACGACACCGTCAACGGGCTTGTCTTTGCGCGGCTGCAGGACGAATCCAAGGACGTGTTGTTCGACGGCTATCCGCGTACCCTCCAGCAAGCCCAGGCTTTGGAAGACTTCCTCTCCTCCAAGCGCATCGGTTTTGGGAGCGTGGTGAACGTCGAGGTCCCCCAGGGTGCTTTGGAGGCCCGGGTGGTGGGGCGCCGCGTGTGCAGCAATAACGCGTGCGGGGCGATCTATCACATCGAGACCAGGCCCTCCAGGCAGGAAGGCGTTTGCGACGTGTGCGGCAGCCCTCTGAAGCACCGCGCGGACGACACTTCCCAGGCCTTCCAGGCGCGGATGGGCGAATTCAACGCCACCTTCCAGCCTCTCTTGGCCTACTACAACCAACGCCCCCAGTTCCGGCAGGTGGATGGTCTCCGCACGCCGGATCAGGTGTTTGAAACCCTCGTGACGCTCTTCAAGGAGTCCGCTTGAGCAAAGAAGAAGCCATTGAGCTCGAAGCCACAGTGGTCGAAGCCTTGCCCAACGCCGTCTTCCGGGTCGAGCTGGAGAACAAGCACCAGGTTCTGGCGCATATCAGCGGGAAGATGCGAAAGAACTTTATCCGCATCCTCCCCGGCGATCGGGTCCTCGTCGAGGTCACACCCTACGACTTGACCCGGGGCCGCATCATCTACCGCTTCAAATAACCGAGAGGAACCCCATGAAAGTTCGGCCCTCTGTCAAGAAGTTGTGCGAACACTGCAAGGTGGTCCGCCGCGAAGGCATCGTCCGGATCATTTGCAAGAAGAACCCTAAGCACAAGCAGCGTCAGGGTTAAGGAGAAGACATGGCTCGTATCGCAGGCATTGATCTCCCCATCGGCAAGCGCATCGAGATCGCGCTGACCTACATCTACGGCATCGGCCGCGTGAAGGCTCACACGATCCTCGACCGCGCCAAGGTGGACTACGGCACCAAGGTGCGCGACCTCACCGAGGACGAGGTGGGCCGCATTCGCCGTGTCATCACCGCGGAGGAGACCGTCGAAGGCGATCTCCGCAAGAACATCGGCCTCGATATCAAGCGGCTGATGGACATCGGCTGCTACCGCGGCCTGCGCCACCGCAAGGGCCTGCCGGTCCGCGGCCAGCGCACCCACACCAACGCGCGTACCCGCAAGGGCAAGCGCAAGACCGTCGCCGGCAAGAAGAAGTAAGGACCGAGGACTAGACTATGGCCAAGACCCAGACCCGGACCGCCGGTAAGAAGGTGGTCAAGAAGAAGGAAAAGAAGAACGTCCCCCACGGTGTGGCCCACATCCAGGCGTCCTTCAACAACACGATCATCAGCATCTCCGACCCGATGGGGAACATGCTTTCCTGGGCCTCCTCCGGCAACCAGAACTTCCGCGGCACGCGCAAGGGCACGCCCTTCGCCGCCCAGGTGGCTTCCGGCGTCGCCGCAGAGGCCGCCAAGGAGCATGGCATCCGTTCCGTCGACGTGCGCGTGAAGGGCCCCGGCGCTGGCCGTGAGTCCGCCATCCGCGCCCTCAACGCCGCGGGCATCCAGGTGACGAGCATCCGCGACGTCACTCCCATCCCCCACAATGGTTGCCGCCCCCCCAAGCGGCGCCGCGTGTAACCGAGGAGGAGACAGAACATGGCTCGATACTCTGACGCCGTTTGCCGCCTCTGCCGTCGCGAAGGCATGAAGCTCTACTTGAAGGGCGAGCGCTGCTTCAAGGAGAAGTGCTCCTTCGAGACCCGCAAGGGCAAGATTCCCGGCCAGCACGGCGCTGGCAAGACCAAGAAGCCCACCGGCTACGCCCTGCAGCTCCGCGAGAAGCAGAAGGTGAAGCGCATCTACGGCGTGCTCGAGAAGCAGTTCCGTATGTACTTCACCAAGGCCGATGCCAAGAAGGGCGTGACCGGCCACAACCTGCTCGCCTTTCTGGAAAGCCGTCTGGACAACGTGGTGTACCGCCTGGGCTTCGCGTCCAGCCGCGCCGCCGCCCGCCAGATGGTCATGCACGGCCACGTGCTGGTGAACGGCAAGCGGGTGGACATCCCCTCCTACCAGACCAAGACGGGCCAGGCCATCGAGCTCGGCACCCGGGCCAAGGCCAACGATCTGGTGAAGGCCGCGGTGGACACCGCCGCCGGTCGGGGCATCCCCCAGTGGCTCACCCTCGACGCTTCCGCCTTCAAGGGGCAGGTCATTGCCGCCCCCAAGCGCGAGGACATCACGCTGGACATCAACGAGCAGTTGATCGTCGAACTCTACAGCAAGTAAGGGAGGCGGAATGCTGAACCTCAGCGATTTCCAGCGCCCCCGGTTCGCGGAAGTGAACTCGGGCTCGCTCACCGAAGGCTACGGCGAGTTCGTGGCCTATCCCTTCGAGCGTGGTTTCGCCACGACCGTGGGTCACGCCATGCGCCGCGTGCTGCTCAGCAGCATCGGCGGGGGCGCGGTGACCAACGTTCGCATCAAGGGCGTGCAGCACGAGTTCACCACCCTTCCTGGGGTGTGGGAGGACATCACCCACGTCCTCCTGAACCTGAAGGAAGTGCCCTTCAAGCTGCACAGCTCCGAGGCCCAGCTGGTGACCATCTCCGCCAAGGGCGAAGGGGTCGTCACCTCCGCAGCCATCCGCACCAACCAGAACGTGGAAGTGATGGACCCCAACGTCCACATCGCCACCCTGGGGGAGGACGGCAGCCTGGAGATGGAGATTCTCGTGGCTCCCGGCCGCGGGTTCGTCACCGCCGACCGTAACCACAACGAGGGACTGGGCCTGGGCTACATCCCCATGGACTCCAACCACAGCCCCATCTCCCGCGTGAACTACATCGTCGAGCCGGCCCGCGTGGGCCAGAGCACCGACTACGAGAAGCTCACGCTTCAGGTGTGGACCAACGGCACCGTGTCCCCCAAGGACGCGGTTTCCGACGCCGCCCTGATCCTGCGGGAGCACTTCCTGGTCTTCGCCCGCCAGGACGAGGATTTCGCCGACATCGAGGTGGGGACCCCCACCCTGTCCAGCGAGACCGTGAATTCCATGCTGGGCAAGTCCGTGGAAGAGCTCGAGCTCTCCGTCCGCGCCAACAACTGCCTCCGCAACGCGAACATCACGACCATCGGCGAGCTGGTTCAGCGCACCGAGGCCGAGCTGATGAAGACCAAGAACTTCGGCAAGAAGTCGCTCCAGGAGATCAAGGACGAGCTCGCTCGCATCGGTCTCAATCTGGGCATGCGCCTCGAGCAAGAAGTCTAAGGAGCTGACATGCGTCATAACGTTGCCGGCAAGCGCCTGGGCCGTACTTCCAACCAGCGCAAGGCCCTCATGAAGGGGCTCGCCATTTCGCTCATCACCCACGAGCGCATCGAGACCTCCCTGATCAAGGCCAAGGAACTCCGCAAGTTCGTGGAGCCCTTCATCACCATGGCGAAGACCGATTCCGTGGCCAACCGCCGCCTGGCCATGGCCCGCCTCGGGAACAAGGATGCCGTCCAGAAGCTGTTCGCCCCGGAATTCCGCGCCCGCTTCACCGAGCGCAAGGGCGGCTACACCCGCATCCTCAAGATGGCCCACCGTCTTGGCGACGGCGCCGACATGGCCCTCATCGAGCTGGTGGATTACAGCCTGCCCGAGGTCGAAGCGGGCGAATAACCCCTTCGAGACCCGAGGAAAGAAGCGCCCCTTCGGGGGCGCTTTTTCGCGTGGCCGGCCTTCAGGGCCGGCCCAGCCTCAGGGTCAGGGGCCAGCGCACCTTTCGCTCGGCTTCTCCCCCCCAGGCCTCGGCCAGGCGGGGGGCCAGCTCGGCCACGGGATCCTGGCCGGTGGCCGAGCGGCAGGCCTGGACTGCGGACCAGGTCCCCAGGTAGTCCAGGAATTGCTGCAGGGAGCGGCCGGCCTCCATCTCGAAGGGCGGCGCAGCCACCGCGCGGAAGGGGAAGGGGATGCTGGCGTAGCCCTCCAGCACGAGCCTCCGCTCCGGCTCCCAGAAGCGTGCGAGGGTGACGTGGTGGAACTCGTCGATCAGGGCGTCGATGCGGGGCTCGATCCGGGTCAGGCCGTAGCACCAGACCGCCAGCAGACCTTCCGGGACGAGAACCCGGCGGACCTCGGCGTGGAAGGCCTCGTGGTCGAACCAGTGGTAGGCCTGGGCCACCGTGACGAGATCCGTGCTGCCGTCGGGCAGGCCCCCGTGCTCGGCGGGGGCGACCCGCCATCGGATCCGTGGATGGACGGGGGCCTGGGCGAGCTGGGCGGCGCTTAGGTCCGTCGCCTCCACCTGCCGGAAACGCTCCGCCAGGGGGAGGGCGGCCTGGCCGTTGCCCGTGGCGCAGTCCCAGGCCAGGGCCTGATCCGGCACAACCGAGGCCAGGAAATCGAAGAGGGCTGCGGGGTAGGTGGGCCGCGCCCGGGCGTAGTTTTCCGGGTGGGCGCTGAACAGATCCTTGGTCATGGAGCAGCTTAGGACGCCGTTCCAGGTGCTATCAATAAGGACCCCTTCCAGCCCCTTCCGACCCCGAGGCGATCATGGCCCCAGACCTCTTCCCCGTGAAACCCCAGATGGCCGATCGCGCCCATATCCGCGGCATGGAGGAGTACCAGCGCCTCTATCGGCTCTCCCTCGAAGACCCGGAGGGATTCTGGGGGGAGCAGGCCCAGGCCCTGTCGTGGTTCCATCCCTGGCATTCCGTCCTCGACGCCGATTACGAGGCCGTCGACTTCGCGTGGTTCTCCGGCGGGCGCCTGAACGCCTCCTTCAACTGCGTCGACCGCCACCTGCCCAAGCACGGGGATCGCACGGCCCTCATCTGGGCCAAGGACGAGCCGGGGGACTACCAGCGCATCAGCTATCGGGAGCTCAAGCACCAGGTTTGCCGCGTGGCCAACGTGCTCCTGCACTACGGGGTGAAGAAGGGGGACCGCGTCTGCCTGTACATGACCATGGTGCCGGAGCTGGTCTACGCCATGCTGGCCTGCGCGCGCATCGGGGCCGTCCATTCGGTGGTCTTCGGGGGGTTCTCCGCCGAGGCGCTGCGGGATCGCATCGTGGACGCCCGCTGCAAGGTGGTGGTGACGGCCAACGAAGGCCTGCGGGGCGGGAAGAGGGTGCCTTTGAAGAGGACCGTGGACCGGGCCATCGAAGGCATGTCCTGGGTGGAGGCGGTGCTGGTGGCGCGGCGCACGGACGTCGAACCCTCCATGCAGGCCGGGCGGGACTTCTGGTCGGACGAGGAATGCCGCCGCCAGCGTTCCACCTGCACCGCCGCCTGGATGGGCGCGGAGGACCCTCTTTTCATCCTCTACACCTCGGGCAGCACGGGGAAACCAAAAGGACTGCTCCACACCACCGGGGGCTACCTCGCCTACGCCGCCCTCACCCATCGGCTGATCTTCGACTACCACCCGGAGGACATCTACTTCTGCGCCGCGGACGTGGGCTGGATCACGGGGCACAGCTACATCGTCTACGGCCCCTTGGCCAACGGGGCCACCACCGTGATCTTTGAATCCACTCCGCTCTACCCGGACCCGGGCCGCTACTGGCGCATCGTGGACGACCTGGGAGTCAACGTCCTCTACACGGCTCCCACGGCCCTGCGCGCCCTCGCCCAGGCCGGTGATGAGTGGATCGGGAAGTACAAGCGGGACTCGCTGCGGATCCTGGGCACCGTCGGGGAGCCCATCAACCCCGAGGTCTGGCGGTGGTACCACGACGTGGTGGGCTCGGGCCTCTGCACCGTCGTGGACACCTGGTGGCAGACCGAGACCGGGGGGGTGCTCATCACTCCTCTCCCCGGGGTCACCCCCACCAAGCCGGGGTCCGCGACCCTCCCCTTCTTCGGGGTCCGACCGGTGCTGGTGGACCCGGCAACGGGGGCCCGGCTGGAAGGCAACGACGTGTCCGGGGCCCTCTGCCTGGGCTCTCCGTGGCCAGGCCAGGCCAGGACGGTCCACGGGGACCACCAGCGCTTCAAGGACACCTACTTCTCCCAGTACCCGGGCTACTACTTCACCGGGGACGGGGCCCGCCGCGACGCGGACGGCTAATACTGGATCACGGGGCGCACCGACGACAGCCCCAACCTGTCGGGCCATCGGCTCGGCACCGCCAGGATAGAAAGAG
>CAYSXG010000143.1:0-7342 GCA_964434895.1 uncultured Solibacteraceae bacterium
GTCGTGGATGCGGATGCTGCCGCCCCCCACCTCGAAGCCGTTGAGCACCAGGTCGTAGGCCACCGCCCGGCAGGCGCCGGGGTCCGTCTCCAGCAGATCCAGATCGTCGGGATGGGGGCTGGTGAAGGGATGGTGGCAGGCCACGAAGCGGCCCCCTTCGCCCTGCTCGCCTTCGGACCATTCCAGGAGGGGGAAGTCCACCACCCACAGGAAGGCGAAGCGGGATTCGTCGACCAGCCCGAACTGCCGGGCCAGGCGCAGGCGCAGCTCCCCGAGCACCTTGGAGGTCTGGGCGTCCGTGCCCACGGCGAAGACCGCCAGCCCCTCGCCCTCGGCCCCCAGGGAGGCCCTCAGGGCCCCTTCCAGCTCCGGTGAAAGGAACTTCTTGAAGCTGCTGCTGAGCCCGTCCTTGCCCCACTTGGCGTAGGGCAGGCCCCCGGCCCCCAGGTGCTTGGCGGCCTCCTGGAGTTCGTCGAGCTGCTTGCGGGACAGGGCCCCGGCGGCCTCGCCGGCGAAGAAGAGGGCCCGCACCCGGCGCTGGCCCTGGCTATCGGCGGCGGCCCGGAAGAGGTTGAAGTCGCTTTGGGCGAAGAGGGCGGTCACGTCCTGGATGCGGTTTTCGAAGCGCACGTCCGGCTTGTCCGAGCCGTACCACTCCATGGCGTCCTGGTAGGGCAGGCGGGGGAAGGGCGTCGCGACCTCCTTACCCACCAGGGCGGCCAGCTTGACCATCAGGGGCTCGATGACCCCCTGCACGTCCTCCTGGCGCACGAAGCTCATCTCCACGTCCACCTGGGTGAACTCCGGCTGGCGGTCGGCACGCAGGTCCTCGTCCCGGAAGCAGCGGCAGATCTGGATGTAGCGTTCGAAGCCCGAGACCTGGAGCAGCTGCTTGAAGAGCTGGGGGCTTTGGGGCAGGGCGAAGAACTCGCCAGGATGCACCCGGGAGGGCACCAGGTAGTCCCGGGCCCCTTCGGGGGTGGATTTGGTGAGGATGGGGGTCTCGAACTCGATGAAGTCCAGCTCCCGGAAGTGGCTTCGGATGACGTGGGCGGCCTCGCTGCGGATGAGCAGGTTGCGCTGGAGGCTGGGGCGGCGCAGGTCCAGGAAGCGGTACTTGAGCCGCAGGTCCTCGCCGGCGTCCGCGCTCCCCTCGGGCACGTCGTCCACGGGGATGGGCGGGGTCTGCGCCGTGTTGAAGATCCGCAGATCCGTCAGCCTCACTTCCACGTCCCCCGTGGGGAGGTGGGGGTTCTTGCTTTCGCGCTCGATGACGACGCCCTCGGCCCCGAGGACGAATTCGCTGCGGACGGACTTCAGCTTGGCCCGCAGCTCCGGGCTGATTTCGGTCTCCTCGGCCCTCAGCTGCACCACCCCCCACCGGTCCCTCAGGTCGAGGAAGACGAGGCTCCCGAGGTTGCGGGAGCGCTTGCACCAGCCCACGAGGCGGACGGTCTGGCCCACGTGGTCCAGGCGCAGGTCGCCGTTGCGGTGGGTGCGCTGAAAATCGCCCAGCTTGTCGAGTTGCATGAGGAACTCCCGGAACCTTCCAGGGTACCGGCTCCAGCCCAGGGGCTCCAGGGTCGGTTCAGGGCCGGGGCTTCCGCCCCGCCGCCAGCTCGAAGAAGGTCTCCCAGCTCAGGAAGGGCTTGAGGTCGCTGTAGTCGCTCCAGGCCTTGTGATCGAAGGAGGCGTCCAGCTCCTTGCCTGCCTTTCCGGGGTTGGCCTTCACGTGGGCCTGGACGGCCTTCAGGAAGTCCCGGAAGCGGGCCAGGTCCTTCTTGGTGCCCACGGGGCCGTGGCCGGGGATGATCTTGGCGTCCTCCGGAAGGAAGCCCAGGACCCCCTCCGCGTTGGCGATCATCCCTTCCAGGTTGCCGCCGCTGTCCAGGTCGATGTAGGGCGTGAGGCCGTTGAAGAAGAGGTCCCCCATGTGCATGACGTGGGAGGCCGGCACGCCGAAGATGAGGTCCCCGTCCGTATGCCCCGGCCCCTGGTGCAGGAGGTGCATTTCGGTCCCTCCCAAGTGGATGGCCATGTAGGCCCTTTCCTTGGGGTCCGGGAAGCCGACGGTGATCTCCGGCAGGCCGCCACGCTTGGCCCCCTCCTTCTCTTGGGCCTTCTTCAGCCGGCTGCGCACGTTGGTGTGGGCCACGATGGCCGTGACCTGGTCCTCCAGGGCGATGTTGCCGCCGGTGTGGTCGCCGTGCCAGTGCGTGTTGACGAGGTACTTGATGGGCTGGCCGGTGACGGACTTCACGGCCTCCCGCAGGCCCGGCACCAGGCGTTCGAACTGGTCGTCGATGAGCACGGCCCCCTTTTCGGTGACCACCAGCCCGATGTTCCCTCCCTCGCCGTGGATGCAGTAGACGTTCTCCGCGAGCTTTTCGACCCGATGCACTTTTTTGTCCCCGTCCGCGTGGGCGTGGCGGACGTGGGCGGAAAGGGGCGCTGCCAGGAGCAGGGCCAGGAGAGGAAGGGCGGGCAGGCGCATGGGGTCTCCGGATGGGGTGGCAGGCATCCTACCGCCTTCAAAGGGGCCGGCCCAAGCTCGAACTGGACGAGCGCCCCTAGCGGCCCAGATCCGATTGGAGACCCCGGAGCTGGTCCAACAGGTCCTGGAGGCTCTTTCGGTCAAAGGGCTGCTTGGCCTTGGCCCGGGCGGCCTCCACTTTCTGGATGGCCTCCCCCACCTTGCCCTCCTGTGCCAGGCGGAGGGCCTCCTGGCCCAAGGCCACCAGGTGGCTAGGGAGATGGAAGGAAATGGATCGGGCGGGGACGGAAACGGCCGGGGGTTCGGCGGGGGGTGGATGGGCGAGCTGGGCCTGCCGCGCGGCGGCGGCGCGGTGCCATTCCTGGTACTGCTGCAGCTGGAGGTCGTACTGCTCGGTCATCCGGCGCTCGGACTCGGTGCGGGCCAGCCCCCTCAACCGATCCAGGACCGCCTTCGCTTCCGCCTCCCGGTCCAAGGTCATGCAGACGGCCCCGAAATTCGCGAGGTAGGCGAGCTGGCTGGGATCCAGTTCCACCGTCAGCCTCATCTCGCGCAGGGCCTGGTCGGCCTTGGCCGGATCCCGCGCGTAGGCCTGCCCCAGCATCTGGTGGACGGGGGGGAAGTCCGGCCGGAGCTGTCGGGCCCTCTCCAAGAGGTCCATCTGCCGGGCATCCGGTTCCCGGGTCGCGCCATGGTTCAGGTAGGCCAAATGGTAGTAGACCCTGAAATCCAGGCTCCCGAGGCGAAGGGCCTCTTCCAGTTCCTTGCGGGCCTCGCCGTCCTGCCCCTGTTCGAGGAGACCGAAGGCCTGGGCCGCGTGGACCTCCGGAAGGGCCGGACCCAGCTTCAGGGCCTCCTGGAGCAGGGGACGGGAGGCGGGCTCCTGCTGGGACTGCTGCAGGTATTCCGCGCGAACCACCAGGGCCTGGGCGGGTTCCAGGGTGCGGGCGCTGAAGTCCTGGCTGGATAGCTGGGCCGAAAGGCCGTAGGTCCAGTAGAGGTGGGTGGGCTGGCGTGAATAACCCAGGAGGGCCGTGAGCAGGTGGCCGAGATCCCCCAGGGCCTCCCGGCCCGCGGTCAGAGGATCCGCCTGGTGGGAGATGGCCGCCAGGTACTTGCCGAAGAGGCCGGACTTCTGGGCCTGGGGATCCATGAACAGGTAGTGCACCAGCAGGGCGCTCTGGGCGTAGAATCCGCTGGCCCTGCTGCCGTCCCGGTAGTGGTGCGAGTCCTGGTTCACGGCCAGGAGGGTGTCCATCGGGAGAAACCCGGTTTCCTGGAGGGTGCGGAGGGTGTCCCGAGAGATTCGCCCGATGAGGACGCGGTCCTTTTGGATCTCCGTGGTGCCGTAGAAGTCGGCGATGCCCTCGTCCAGCCAGGTGGGGATGCCCGGAAAGTTCAGGTGGATAACGCCATGCGTGTACTCATGGAAGAGCACGTGGAAGGGCTTGTCGAACTGGGAGGCCGCGTCGAGGCGGATCAGGGCGTAGTTCCGTTCCGGTCCGGAACTGAAGAGGCCCGATTCCCGCTTGGCGTCCTTGCCTTCGAAGGACTTGGGAGAGAAGCGCTTCATGGACGCCTCGTCCCGGGTCACCAGCAGGATCGTGGGTTTCGGGGCGTCCACGCGGATCTTGGGAAACACCTTGAGGAAAACCGTGCGGATCTCCTCGAACTGCTGCAGCAGCTTGCGAGCCTCCGCCTCGCCGGCGTCGCTGTAGGCCACGAAGTGGGGGGACTTGACCTCCACCCACGTCTCCTTGGCCCCCCAAAGGGAGGCGCCGGCCAGCGCGGCGAACAGGAGGGCCCGGGTCGGCCCGGTGATCGAAAGGGGGCTTCCCACGGCCGTCCTTCCTACTTGTGCCGGGCTCCGGGGCGAGGGTGGCCGGCTCCGCGGGGGCCCTCCCGCCGGGCCTCGCCGGAGGGCTGGGGTCGGCCCCCGCCCGAAGCGGGCCTCGGGCCGCCGGGGCGGGAGCCCTCCCGGCGGGGCGGGGTCCCGCTGCGCTTCCCGGTCTCGATGGGCTCGGCGGGGATGGAGGGATCGGGTTCGAAGCCGGGGATGACGTGCTTGTCGAGGTTGCGCTTCAGGAGGCGCTCGATGTCCTTGAGCAGGCGGTGCTCGTCCACGCAGACCAGGCTGAGGGCGATGCCTTCGGACCCGGCCCGGCCCGTGCGGCCGATGCGGTGGACGTAGTCCTCGGCCACCATGGGCAGTTCGAAGTTCACCACCGCGGGGAGCTGCTCGATGTCCAGGCCCCGGGCGGCGATGTCCGTGGCCACCAGGGCCCGCACCTTGCCGGCCTTGAAGTCCCCGAGGGCCCTCACCCGGGCGCTCTGGCTCTTGTTGCCGTGGATGGCGGCGGAGGAGATGCCGTCCTTTTCCAGCTGCTCCGAAAGCTTGTTGGCGCCGTGCTTGGTGCGGGTGAAGACCAGCACCTGGTCGAGCCCCTTGGCGTGGATGAGGTGGGCCAGGAGATGGCGCTTCTTGGCCTTGTCGACGGGGTGGATGGTCTGGCGCACCAGCTCCGCGGCGGTGTTGCGGGGGGCCACCTCCACGCTGGCGGGATTGTCCAGGAGGCCGCCGGCCAGGCGCCGGATCTCTTCGCTGAAGGTGGCGGAGAAGAGGAGGTTCTGGCGGCGGGCGGGCAGGAGCTTGAGGATGCGCTTGATGTCGTGGATGAAGCCCATGTCCAGCATGCGGTCCGCCTCGTCCAGCACCAGGATCTCCAGGGCGGAGAAGTCCACGTAGCCCTGGCCGTGGAGGTCCAGCAGGCGGCCCGGGGTGGCCACCAGGATGTCGCAGCCTCGGCGGAGCCCGTCCTGCTGCGGGCGCTCGCCCACGCCGCCGAAGATGACCAGGGAGCGGAGTCGGAGGTACTTGCCGTAGGTGCGCACGCTCTCCTCCACCTGGAGGGCCAGCTCGCGGGTGGGCGTGAGCACCAGGCAGCGGGGCGCCTTGCCGCCAGGCCCCTGGGAGAGCCGGTGCAGGATGGGCAGGGTGAAGCCGGCGGTCTTGCCGGTGCCGGTCTGGGCGGCGGCCAGCAGGTCGCGGCCCTCAAGCACCACGGGGATGGCCTTGGCCTGGATGGGGGTGGGGGTCTCGTAGCCTTCGTCGGCCACCGCGCGCAGCAGCTCGGCGCGCAGGCCGAGGGAATCGAAGTTCATGGGGCACTCCTTGGGGGGCCTACCCATCGGATCTCGACGGGCCCGGTCAAGGCGTCACTTGGAATTCGACTGGCAAAGGGCGGCGACCGGGGCTCGCCCATCGAGCAAAAAAACATTCTACCGCGTTAGTTCCCGGATCAGAAGCTCGAAGGCCAGAAGGCCCTCGTGGAAGCTCTTCACGGCGATGCGTTCGTCCTGGCCGTGGGAGCGGTCGTCCTCCTTGTCGAGGGGGATGCCGCTGATGCCGTAGGTGGGGATGCCCGCCGGACGGAGGTAGGTGGCGTCGGAGCCGCCGGTGTCCATGGTGGGGATCACGGGGGTCCCGGGCCAGACGCGGGCGGTGGTCCTTTCCAGGGCCTCCAGGAGGTCCTTTCTCAGGGGGGAGGCGGGATTGGGCGCCGGCGTCTCCAGGAGCCGGACGTGGATGCGGGGATCCGCCAGCAGGGCTTCGACCCGGGCCTGGACCGCGAGGACGTCTTCGCCGGGCATGAGGCGGCAGTTGAGGGTGGCCCGGGCGCTTTGGGGCAGGGCGTTGGCGGCGTGGCCCCCGGAGACCTGGGTGGCCACTACCGTGGTCCGGAGCTGGGCGTTGAAGTAGGTGTCCCGGCAGAGGCGCGCGGCGGCCCCGGCGTCCTCCCGGCTGGCGAGGGCGGCCATGTCCCGGCCCACCTCGCCGCCCTCCACCGCCGCCATGCGGGCGAAGAAGGCCCGGTTGACCTCGTTGAGGGAGAGGGGGAAGGGCTGGCGGGCCAGGCGGTCCAGGCCCCCGGCCAGGATGTGGATGGGGTTGGTGGCCGTGGGCAGGGAGCTGTGGCCCCCCTTGTCCTTCACCTCCAGCTCGAAGGTGTAGAAGCCCTTTTCGCTGGGCTGGAGGGCCCGGAACTGGACCCTTCCCCCCTTGGCGTAGACGCCGCCCCCGTCCCCGTTGAGGCAGAACTCGGCGTCGATGAGGTCCCGGTGCTGCTGCAGAAGCCACTCCACGCCGTCGTAGCCCGTGGCGCCCTCCTCCCCCGCCGTCAGGGCCAGGATCAGGTCCCGGGAGGGCAAGTAACCCTCCCGCCGGAGGCGGATGAAGGTGGCCACCTGGATGGCCGCCTCCCCCTTGATGTCCAGGGTGCCCCGGCCGTAGAGCCAGCCCTCCTCTTCCGTGAGGCGGAAGGGTTCCTTGGTCCAGTCTTGCCTCAGGGCCTCCACCACGTCCAGATGGTCCAGGAGGAGGATGGGGCGGGCCTTCCCTCGTCCCCGGTAGCGGACGACGAGGTTGCGGTGCTTGGGGCCGGGACCGAGGACCCTGACGTCCTCGGCGGGAAAGCCCGCCTCCCGCAGGCGCCGGGCGAGGGCCTCGGCGGCGGGGGTGGTGTCCCCGTGCTCCCCGGTGGTGTCTGTGGACACCAGCTCCGCCAGGATCTCCCGGGCCAGGCCCAGGTGGGCCGCCGGCAGGGGGGGCTCCGGCGCCTGGGCCCGGAGGCCGGCGCCCACCAGGGCGGCGAGGAGAAGGCGGCGGGCCTTCAAGGGAGGGCCCCTTCGAGCCTCGGGGCCACCTGGTCCCAGGCCCACTCCTCCTGGGTCCCGGCGCTCAGGTCCTTGACCGCCACGACTCCTTTCTCGATCTCCCCGTCCCCCAGGATCAGGGCCCAGCGGAGGCCCTGGCGGTTGGCCGTGGCCAGGGACTTCTTGAGGGCCCCG
>CAYSXG010000144.1:0-7338 GCA_964434895.1 uncultured Solibacteraceae bacterium
ACCTGAAGGGCGCCCGCGTGGTGCTGCAGGGCTTCGGCAACGTGGGCTCCTTCACGGCCAAGTTCCTGGACGAGATGGGCGCCAAGATCATCGCCGTGGCCGACCACACCGGCGGCGTGCGCCGGGCCGAAGGCCTGGACGTCCAGGCGCTCCTGGCCTACACCAAGAAGAACAAGGGGGGCGTGGGCGGCTTCGAGGGCGGCGAGGCCTTCGACGCCTCCACGGTCTTCGCCCAGGACTGCGACATCCTCATCCCCGCGGCCCTCGGCGGCGTCATCACCAAGGCCAACGCCGGGGATGTGAAGGCCAAGCTCATCGTGGAGGGGGCCAACGCCCCCACCACCACCGGCGCCGACCACATCCTCAAGGACAAAGGGGTGGTGGTGATCCCGGACATCCTGGCCAACGCCGGCGGCGTCACCGTGAGCTACTTCGAGTGGGTGCAGAACCTCCAGCAGTTCTTCTGGGAGGAGGCCGAAGTCTTCCAGAAGGAGGAGAAGATCATGGTCCAGGCCTTCCACGACGTGCACGACAAGGTGAAGCAGCACGGCTGCACCTACCGCACCGGCGCCTTCGTGCTGGCCCTGGAGCGGGTCTACAAGGCCAACCTCATGCGGGGATGGTAAGCGAACCGCACGAACCTGAAACGAATGGCCACGGATGAAGCATTCGTGGCCATTTCATTTTTTTCACTCGTCTCCCTTCGGGGATTTGGGAAAATGGACCGTTTGGCCGGCGGGGCGTCCCGGAACAAGCCGGCCGAGAGGAGCACCCATGTCCAAGAAGATCGTCCACGTGGTCGGCACCGGCACCATCGGAGAGCCGCTCATCGGCCTCATGACCCACTTCCAGAAGGAGCTGGGCATCGACGAGGTGACCTTCCACAAGCACAGCATCAGCGACCGCCCCAAGGTGAAGGCCCTGGTGAAGCGCGGCGCCGCCCTGGCGGTGGACGCGGACAAGATGGAGGCCTTCAAGGCCGCGGGCATGGAGCCCCGGCTCACCCACGAGCAGGCCCTGGACCAGGCCTCCGTGGTCATCGACTGCTCCCCCAAGGGCATCGAGATGAAGGAGAAGATCTACAAGAACTACGAACACAACACCCTGGGCTTCATCGCCCAGGGCAGCGAATTCGGCTTCGGCAAGATGTACGCTCGGGGCATCAACGACGAGGTGATCGGCACCGGGGACCAGTACATCCACGTGGTCAGCTGCAATACCCACAACCTCAGCTGCCTGCTGCAGACCCTCGTGCTCTCGGACGGGGAGGACAACCTCGTCGAAGGCTCCTTCGTCTGCATGCGGCGCGCCAACGACATCAGCCAGGTGAAGGACTTCTGTCCGGCCCCCCAGGTGGGCGGCCACAAGGACGGCAAGTTCGGCACGCACCACGCCCGGGACGCCTACCACCTCTTCCAGACCAAGGGCCTGGAGCTGAACCTCTTCTCCTCCGCCGTGAAGCTGCCCTCCCAGTACATGCACAGCCTCTGGTTCGACCTGCGGGTGAAGAAGGCCACCACCCTGGACTCCCTCAAGCAGCGCATCAAGGCCAACGACCGCATCGCCATCACCGACAAGAAGGACGCCAACACCGTCTTCTCCTTCGGCCGCGACCAGGGCCACTTCGGCCGCATCCTCAACCAGACCGTGATCCCCCTGAGCACCCTCACCATGCCCAACGACAACCGCATCGTGGGCTTCTGCTTCACTCCCCAGGACGGCAACAGCCTCCTCAGCTCGCTGGCTGCCGCCATGCGGATGATCCACCCCCAGGACTGGGAGAACCGCATCCAGGTGCTGAAGCCCTTCTTCTTCGACGAGGTCTGATCGCTGCGGGGTTTGAAAGGCAGGGCTTGGACGGGGCCGCTTCGGCGGCCCCATCTTTTTCGGAGAGGGGATTCATGGAACTGGAGGCGAGCTTCGCGCTGAGCCTTTTTTCCGCGGCCCAATCCGCGTAATCTTCGGGTCCCATGCTCCTATTCCGCGCCCACCTGCTCGACGCGCCCGTCCTGGGCCAGCTTCGCTCCATCCCCGAAGGCGCCCTGGCGGTGGACGCCTCCGGCCGCATCGCCGCCGTCGGGGCCTTCGCCCAGGTGCGCGAGGCCCATCCGGAGGCGAGGGTGGAGGATCTCCGGCCCAACTGGATTCTGCCGGGCCTGGTGGACCTCCACGTCCACCTGCCCCAGTACGAGGCGGTGGCCATGGACGGCCTGGAGCTGCTGCCCTGGCTGGAGACCTTCATCTTCCCCAGCGAGGCGCGCTTCGCGGACCCCGAGACGGCGCGGCGGGCGGCCCGGCGCTTCTTCGGGGACCTGCTCTCCCTGGGCACGACCACCGCCGTCGTCTACTCCACCATCCACGCCGAGGCCACCCACGCGGCCTTCGAGGAGGCGGAGCGGGCCGGCCTCCGCTGCGCCATGGGCAAGGTGATGATGGACCGCCACGCCCCCCCCTCCCTCCGGGAGGAGACGGCGGCCTCCCTGGCCCAGAGCGAGGCCCTCCTGCGGCGCTGGCACGGGGCCGACGGGGGGCGGCTTTCGGTGGCCCTGGCCCCGCGCTTCGCCCCCATGTGCAGCCCCGAGCTCATGGAGGGGGTCGCGGACCTGGCTCGGCGCTACGGCTGCTACGTCCAGACC
Organism: uncultured Solibacteraceae bacterium; assembly: GCA_964434895.1. GTDB lineage: Bacteria > Acidobacteriota > Holophagae > Holophagales > Holophagaceae > CAYSXG01. The sequence continues at coordinate 2,637 of CAYSXG010000144.1, forward strand.
CACCTGAGCGAGAACCTGGACGAGCTGAGGTGGGTCCGCTCCCTCTTCCCGGAGGCGGAGAGCTACACGGACGTCTACCGCCGCCACGGCCTGCTCCACGAGCGGGCGCTCTTCGGCCACGGCATACATCTGGACGACCGCGAGCGGCGCATGCTACTCGAAAGCGGCGCCCGCCTCGTCCACTGCCCCACCTCCAACGCCTTTCTCCAAAGCGGGATGATGCCCCTGCGGCGCTGGCTGGACGAGGGGCTCCGGGTGGGCCTGGGCACGGACGTGGGGGCCGGGACGAGCCTCTCCCTTTGGAGGGAGGCGGCCATGGCTTGCCAGGTCTCCAAGCTGCGCTGGGCCGAGGCCCACAACCGGGAGCCCGAGGCCGACCACCGGGCGGACCGGCCCCTGAACGCCGCCGAAGCCTTCCATCTGGCCACCGCCGCGGGAGCCGAGGCCCTGGGTCAGGCACCCCGCTTCGGGACCCTGGATCCCGGGAAGGAGGCGGACTTCCTGGTGGTGGACCCCCGCTGGTCGGATCCCGCCGATCGCAGCGAGGACGCGCCGGAGCGGGTGCTTTCGCGGCTCCTCTACCGCGCGGATCCCCGGATGGTGCGCGGGACCTTCGTGCGGGGAAGGGCATGCCACGGCACCCCTCCGGCCCCCTGATCCCGGAGGCCTTCTACCGCCGGCCCGTGGAGGAGGTGGCCCGGGGCCTCCTGGGGCGCCACCTGGTGCGGGAGGGCGTCACGCTGCGAATCACGGAGGTGGAGGCCTACGGCGGCCCCGAGGACAGCGCCTCCCACTGCCGCTTCGGGCGGACCCCCCGCAACGCCCCCATGTGGGGCCCAGGGGGAAGGGCCTACCTGTATTTCTGCTACGGGGTCCACTGGATGCTCAACGTGGTCACGGGGATCGAGGGGGAGGGGGCCGCGGTGCTGATCCGGGCCGGAGAGGTGCTCGCCGGGTGGGAGGCCGTGTTGGACCGGCGGGGCTCCCAGCGGGTCCATCCGGACCTCGTGGCGGGACCCGGCAAGGTGGCCCAGGCCCTGGCCCTGGGCTGTGACTTCAATCAACATCCGCTTTTCCGCTCCCGGGGTCTGGAATTGCGGGAGGGGGATCCTGCCCTGCTCGTTCTGGCGGGGTCCCGCGTGGGCATTGGGTTTGCAGCGGAACGGGACCGCCTGCTCCCCTGGCGCTTCGCGGCGGGGGACTCCTGGGCCGTCAGCCGACCGAGGCTCGGCCCTCATTGACTTCCACCTCTGGGATCCCAGCTTGCAAGGTGAGCGTGTGGAGGTGGGCCATGATCGGAATCGCCGATGGGGCCTGGGTGCTGAACCAGCCCTTGAAGGTGCTGAGCAGCGAGGACCATCCTTACCTGGAGACCGCCCTGGGGACGCTGGGCTCCCACGAGGTGGCCGTCCACCTGACCCCGGGGAGCCCGGAACACTCCGTGTCTCCGGAATTCCGGATCTTCCTGGACGGGGCGGAGATCTTCGAGCTGGGGGACCTCTCGCCCTCCCGGCCCTGGTTCCAGCTGTGCCGGGAGCTGGGCTACGCTCCCGAACTCCACTGGGACTGGGACCCGGCGCTGATCCTGTTCCGGCAGGTGGTGCCGGCCCTGGCGCAGGGCTGGCACGAGGTGGACCTGCCCTATGGCCAGGATGGGGTTCCCGAAGGGGTGGTGTGCCTCGAAACACTTCGGCGCGCCTACCAGGAGCGGGCCCTGCTCCTGTCCCGTCGGGGGGAGGAGGGGGCCCGCCAGGCGGCGGCGGAGCTTTTCAGCCGCCTTCCGCTCCGGGCCGTCACCTTCCACGACGACCCCGAACGCCGGGTGGACTACCTGGGCAATCCCATGGACACCCCCTACCTGGGTGAGTACCTGCACTTTGGCGTGGAGCGGGGGCGCGCGGTGGTGGTGAGCCGAATGACCCTGCTGGGCACCGGCGGCATGAAGTGGTCCCCTTGGCTACCGGGAGGGGCCTGGAGCGCCGAAGGAAGGGAATTCCGCTCCACCCTGGGGGCCCAGTCCTTCCTGGAGGCCGCGGGAATCCGTGGGCAGGCTCCCCCCGGCTTCGGCGAGGCCTTCCGCCAGGTCCTGGACCAGCTCTGCACCTTCCTCGAAGGGAAGGTGGAAGCCTATCGCCAGGCCATTCCCGCCGGCGTGCCCTGGCACCGGGATCCCAAGAGCCGCTACCTGAACCGCATGATCGTGGACGTGCGGTTGGGGGAGGACACGGTGCTGGTCCTGGACGATGGCAGCGAGATCGTCGTGGCGGAGGTCCGGGAAGCGGCGCTCCCCCGCTGAGGCCTCGGGAAACTGAACCCGGCCAAACCCTCTTAGTCCAGGGGCAGCTGGTCCCGGCCCACTCGGTCGGGGCCGTTGCCCGCGGCCTTTTCGTAGGTGCCGTCCCCGCGGTTGACGTACTTCGTGAGGCCCCGGGAGGCGATATCGCGGTCGCTGAAGGTCTCCTTGTGGTAGAAGCCGTCGTGGCGCTTGAGATCCGCGGGGGTGGGGGCGAGGCGCTCCAGGGGCCCCCCGCAAGGGCAGGAGGAAGGCTCCTCCGAGGGAGGGCGGACCAGGTGTTCCCGGACGGCCCCGCAGGATCCGCAGCGATAGTCGAAGAGGGGCATGGCGACTCCTGGCCGATGGTCCCACGAAGGGCGCGGGGGGCCCGCATAAATCGTTGCCAGCGGGGAAGCGCTGGTCGGACACTGGGGCATCGATGGGGAGCCCCATGCCCGCCCAGCCCCTGGATTCTTTCCTGCGGCCGGCCCCCCTCCCGGGTCGGGGCTGAGGCCCATGGATCGCGAGCCCCTCTGGTCCCGGGACTTCCTGCTGGTCTGGGCCCTGACCTTCCTGACCTTTTTCGCGGCCTTCCAGCTCTTCCCGACGGTGCCCCTGAGGCTGAGGGATCTGGGGGCCTCCCTTTCAGAGAGCGGGCGCTTCATGACCCTCTTCACGCTGGGGTCCAGCACCGGCGCCCTCTTCACGGGCCCCCTGGGGGACCGCCTCGGTCACCGACGCATGCTGGTCTCCGGCGCGGTGGGCTTCGGGATCTGCCTCCTGCTCCACGGAACCTTCGCCTCCCGCTGGGGCTTCTACCTCCTGGCCTTCCCCCACGGCGTGGTGTGGTCCGGCGTCCTCACGGGGACCATGTCCACCCTCGGCTCCGTGCTGCCGGAGAGCCGCCGGGCGGACGGCCTGGCCCTCTACGGCCTGGCCTCCCCCGGGGGAGTCATCGTGGGCCCCATGGTGGGCCTGTGGGTCTTCGATCACGCGGGTTTCCCCGCCATGGCCTGGATCCTGGCGGCCCTCTTCGCGATCCTCGCGGCGGCGGCCACGCGCCTGCCGGAGAAGGCGGAGCTGGCCCACGAAGCCTCGGCCTTCCACCTTCCGGAATCCAACGTGCTCCTGCCCTGCGGGGTGCTCTTCGCGGTGGCTCTGGGCTACGGGGCCCTGAGCTCCTATTCGGCCCAGGAGGCCCGGCAGCTGGGCTTCAAGGTGCCTTCGGCCTTCCTTTCCACCATGGCCGCGGGGATGGTGGGCATGCGCCTGGTCATGGCGCGCCTGGGCTTCGGCCGCCAGCCCCTGCGCCTCATGCCCTGGATGCTGGTCATGGCCCTCCTGGGCTTCTCCATCCTGGCCTTCGGGCCCGGGGCCCTGTCCCGGCACATGCTCGCCGCCGCCCTCTACGGGGCGGGCTACAGCGTGGTCTTCACCCTGGCCAGCACCTACCTGCTGGAGGTGGTGGATCCTGCCCGGCGGGGGGCCGCCTTCGGCTCCCTCCTCTTCGCCTTCGATTCCGGCATCGGCCTCGGCTCCTTCCTCCTGGGCTGGGTCATCGGCCACCACTCCCACTCCTACCGGGCGGGGTGGGCCCTCGGGACCCTCTGCCTGGCCGCGGCCCTGCCCATGGGCCTGCGGATGGCCCGGCACGCGCCTCGTCCCCCCGCCTGAGGCGCGCCCTTTTCCAGGCTGTGGCCAGGCGGGATGGAGGGATGCAGCCCTGCCTTCCATGGCGAGCGCAGGGCGGAGAATCCTTTTTAAATTCGTGATAGCACAAGGCGATAAGCTCCCTAGGAGCCCCCCCTCATGCTGAATGACATCTACCACGGCACTCCCGCCATCTTCCTGGCCCACGGGTACGTCGGGGAGCTGCTCGGCAAGACCATCCACGGCGTGCTCATGCACAGCCGGGTCTTCGACGTGGTGGCCCTGGTGGATCGCGGCAAGGCCGGCCAGGATACGGCCCGCATCTGCTCCGGCGTCACCCGGAGCGTGCCCATCTACGCCACCCTGGAGGAGGCGCTGGAGCGGGGCCCCAAGGTGCTCATCCTCATGGGAGGCCCCAACGAGGAGAACATGGAGGCGATCCGCACCTGCCTGGCCAAGGGCATGGACGTGGTGAATTCCGCCTTCACCTTCCTGCACGACTTCCAGGAGCTGGTAGCCCTGGCCGGCGAAACCGGGAGCCGCCTCATCGATCTGCGCAACGTGGGCCGGCGGGGCCGGGACGCCGACGGAAGCATCCTGAAGATTCGGGCCAAGGTGGTCTACGTCATGGGCACGGACTGCGGCCTAGGCAAGCGCACCGCCGCCTGGGAGCTGGTGGAGGAGGCGAAGTCCCGGGGGATCCGCGCGGCCTTCGCCGCCACGGGGCAGACGGGCCTCATGATCGGCTGCGACGGGGGCATCGTCTTCGACGCCATC
>CAYSXG010000145.1:0-1469 GCA_964434895.1 uncultured Solibacteraceae bacterium
GGTGCGTCTTCAGGTAGAGGCTGAGGTACAACAGTGGTTCTTGGAGGACCTTCTTCTCAACCAGGAACAGGGCGATCAACAGCCGACCGAGGCGGCCATTGCCATCCAGAAACGGGTGGATCGATTCGAACGCGCTGATTTCGGGCAACGGGCTGCAGGTTTCGACGCTGCGGTACGACCATCTGTCGTCGGACGAGATTGAAGACGCGGTGGAGCGGATGTACCGGCGGTTCTATTTCCGGCAGAAGCCGATCCTGCGGTTTCTGAGAGAGATGGCGGCGGACCGGCAGATGCTGGTGCGGCGGCTGCGCGAAGGCGGGGAATTCTTCAGCTATCTGCGCGAGCGCAAGGAGATTGTGCGGACGCGGCAGCAGCAGTTGCAGCAGGCGTGAAACCGCGCCGGTTGCTACCATAGTCAATCGCCTGAAATCATGATTCCTCGCGTTCTGTCGGGCATTCAGCCGACCGGTAATCTGCACATTGGCAACTATCTGGGAGCGCTGGGCACCTGGGTCAAAATTCAGCACGATTACGAGAGCATCTTTTGCATCGTGGACCTGCACGCGATCACGGTTTACCAGAAGCCCGGCGAGTTGCGGCAAAAAATTCGCGAGATATCCGGCATCTTTCCCGCGGCGGGGATCCATCCGCTTCATCGTGCAGGAAGTGGGGGCCACCACCCGGGCCATGGGGCGCCTCAGCGCCGGGGACCGCCTCTACGCCGTGGCCGGGCCCATGGGCCACCCCACGGAGCTGGTGGAGGAGGGCACGGTGGTGCTCGTGGCCGGGGGCTACGGCTCCGCGGCCATCCTGCCCGCGGCGGAGGCGCTGCAGGCCGCCGGGCGGCGGGTCGTCGTGATCCTGGGTGGACGCACGAAGGAAAGGGTGCTGCTGGCCTGGGAGCTGACCGTGGCCTCCGACGACCTCATCATCACCACCGACGACGGGAGCTTGGGAGCCCGGGGGGTCGTCACCGACGCCCTGCAGGCGGTGCTGGGGAGGGAGCCCGTGGCCCAGGTGGTGGCCGTGGGCCCCCTGCCCATGATGCGGGCCGTGGCGGAGCTCACGCGGCCCCGCGGGATCCCCACCCTCGTGAGCCTGAACGCACTGATGGTGGATGGCACGGGCATGTGCGGGGGCTGCCGGGTCACGGTGGGCGGGGAAACGCGCTTCGCCTGCTTCGACGGACCGGACTTCGACGGCCACCGGGTGGACTACGAGGCTCTGAGCCTGCGCCAGTCCTGGTACAAGGAGGCCGAAAAGGCCGCCTGCGAGGCCCACGAATGCCGCGTGGGCCGGAGTCCGGCCCAGGAGGGCTACGACCCCTCGGCCCTCCTTAAGGAGCCTGAGGCGGACCTGGACTGGCGCAGCCTGGACCTCCTCTCCCTCAAGCCCAGCCAGAAGATGAAGATCCCCCGCCAGGCCAGGGCCTGCGCTTCAGCTGGGGCTACGCGGCGTGCCCGGATCTC
>CAYSXG010000145.1:1479-7311 GCA_964434895.1 uncultured Solibacteraceae bacterium
CCCCACTGCGTGGACGGCTGCCCGGTGAGTATCGATATCCCCGGCTTCCTGCGGGAGCTGGTGGCGGGGAAGGACGAGGAGGCCGCCCGCATCATCAAGCAAAGCTCCAGCCTCGGCTCCGTCTGCGGCCGGGTCTGCCCCCAGGAGCGGCAATGCGAGGCGCGTTGCGTGGTGGGGATCAAGGGGGAGAGCGTGGCCATCGGCCGCCTGGAGCGCTTCGCCTCCGACAGCCTCCTGGGTACCTGCGAGATCACCCACGCCGCCTCCCCCACGGGCCGCCGGGTGGCGGTGGTGGGGGCCGGTCCCGCGGGGCTCACCGTGGCGGGCGAATTGGCGGGGAAGGGCCACGAAGTGACGGTCTACGAGGCCCTCCACAAGCCCGGCGGGGGGATGCTCTACGGCATCCCCGAATTCCGCCTCCCCAACGCGGTCGTGGACCGGGAAGTGGAGGCTCTGCGGCACCTGGGCGTGCGCTTCGTCCTGAACACCCTGGTGGGCCGGAGCATCACCCTCGCGGAGCTGCGGGAGCGCTACGACGCGGTCTTCCTGGGCACCGGGGCGGGCCTGCCGAAGCTGATGGGGATCCCCGGCGAGGAGCTCAAGGGCGTCTACACCGCCAACGAATTCCTCACCCGCATCAACCTCATGAGGGCCGACCGCTTTCCGGAGCACACCACGCCGGTGACCGTGGGCCGGCGGGCCGTCGTCGTGGGGTGCGGGAACACGGCCATGGACGCCGCCCGCTGCGCCCGGCGCATGGGGGCCGAGACGGTGACCGTGCTTTACCGGCGTACCCAGAGGGAGGCCACCGCGAGATCGGAGGAAATGGAGCACGCCGCCGAGGAGGGCGTGGAATTCCGCTGGCTCACCACCCCCGTGCGCCTCCTGGGGGACCGGCGGGGCTGGCTCCAGGCCGTCCAGTGCGCGGTCATGGAGGTCACGGAGCCGGGGGCCGACGGGCGGAGGAACGTGCGCATGACCGACGGGCGCCTGCGCCTGTCCTGCGACACCCTGATCGTCGCCCTCGGCTTCGACGTGAACCCGCTGATCTCCCGGACCGAGGCGGGTGTGCGCACGCTTCGAGGCGGCGTGGTGGTGGTGGACGAGGCCACCGGCGAGACCTCCCTGCCCAACGTCTTCGCCGGGGGCGACGTCATCACGGGCGGCGCCACCGTGATCCTGGCCATGGGGCAGGGGCGCCGGGCCGCGGCGGCCATGCACGAGCGGCTCGACGCCCTTCCTGCCCACTGATGCCGCACCCGAACGGAGGTCCCATGCCCGCCCGTCCCCAGCTCACCCTCGACGCCAACGAGGCGGTGGCCTCCGTGGCCCACCGCCTGAGCGAGGTGATCGCCATCTACCCCATCACGCCCTCCTCCTCCATGGGGGAGTGGGCCGACGAGTGGTCCAGCCGAGGACGGACCAACGTCTGGGGCACGATCCCGAGCGTGGTGGAGATGCAGTCGGAGGGGGGGGCCGCCGGGGCCGTGCACGGGGCCCTCCAGGCGGGGGCCCTGAGCACCACCTGACCGCCCAGCCAGGGCTGTGTGCGGATTCTCCCGAGCCGGTACAGAATCGCGGGGGCGCCCACGCCCTTCTGCTTGCAGGGCACACCCCGCACCCTCGCCACCCACGCCCTCTCGATCTTCGGGGACCATTCGGACGTCATGGCCTGCCGCGGCACGGGCTTCGCCATGCTCTGCTCGGACAGCGTGCAGCAGGCCCAGGACCTCGCCCTGGTGGCCCACGCCGCCACCCTCCATAGCCGCGTTCCATTCCTGCACTTCTTCGACGGCTTCCGCACCAGCCACGAGATCGCCAAGATCGAGACCCTCGCGGATGAGGACCTGAGGGCCCTGGTCCCGGAAGAGCTGGTGGCGGCCCACCGGGCCCGGGCCCTGGGCCCGGACCGCCCCGTCGTCCGGGGCACCGCGGCGAATCCCGACACCTTCTTCCAGGCCCGGGAGGCCTGCACGCCCTTCTACGCCGCCTGCCCGGGGATCGTGCGGAAGGAGCTGGAGCGCTTCGGGGAGCTCACGGGCCGGCGCTACGGCCTCTTCGACTACCACGGCCACCCGGAGGCGGAGCGGGTCGTCGTGGCCATGGGCTCCGCCTGCGAGACCCTCCACGAGTACGTGGACTGGGCCCTGGACCACGACGAGCGGGTGGGGGTCCTGAAGGTGCGCCTCTTCCGGCCCTTCTCCGTCGAGGACTTCGTCCGGGCCCTGCCGGCCAGCCTGCGCCGCCTGGCGGTGCTCGACCGCTGCAAGGAGCCGGGGGCCGTGGGGGATCCCCTCTTCCTGGACGTGGTGTCCGCCCTCCAGGAGGCCCGAGCCGAGGGGCTCTCGGCTTTCCTAACGGAACCGGAGGTGGTGGGAGGCCGCTACGGCCTGAGCTCCAAGGAGTTCACACCCGCCATGGTGGACGCCGTCTTCGAGGAGCTGGCGGAGGAGCGGCCGAGGCGGCGCTTCACCGTGGGCATCGTGGACGACGTGTCGCACACCTCCCTGGAGGTGGACCCCGACTTCGACATCGAGGCCCCGGAGGTGCGCCGGGCCCTCTTCTTCGGCCTGGGCTCCGACGGCACCGTGGGGGCCAACAAGAACTCCATCAAGATCATCGCGGAGGAGACCGGCAACTTCGGCCAAGGCTACTTCGTCTACGACTCCAAGAAGGCCGGGGCGGTGACGGTCTCCCACCTGCGCTTCGGGCCCCGGCCCATCCGCTCCGCCTACCTCGTGCAGAAGGCGGACTTCGTCGCCTGCCACCAGGCCCAGCTCCTGGAACGGATGGACGTGCTGGGGGCCGCGGGCGAAGGAGCCACCTTCCTGCTGAACACCTCCGTGCCCCCGGATTCCGTATGGGACTCCCTGCCCCGGGAGGTGCAGGCCCACCTGGTGGACAAGGGCATGGCCTTCTACGTCATCGACGCGGACGCCGTGGCCCGGGCCACGGGCATGGGCCGGCGCATCAACACGGTCATGCAGACCTGCTTCTTCGCCATCTCCGGCGTGCTGCCCCGGGCGGAGGCCATCGCCCACATCAAGGCGGCCATCCAAAAGACCTACGCGAAAAAAGGGCAGTCCATCCTCGACCAGAACTTCGCGGCGGTGGACCACACCCTCGCCCACCTGGTGCAGGTGGAGGTCCCTTCGGCGGCCACCAGCCCGCGGAGCCTGGCGCCCCCCGTTCCCCCGGAGGCTCCGGACTTCGTCCGGCGGGTCACCGCCGCGATGATGGCGGGGAAGGGGGACCTCCTGCCCGTCAGCGCCTTCCCCCCGGACGGCACCTGGCCCACGGGCACCGCGAAGTGGGAGAAGCGCAACATCGCCCTGGAGATCCCCCGCTGGGACCCGGCCCTCTGCATCCAGTGCAACAAGTGCGCGGCGATCTGTCCCCACGCGGCCATCCGCCCCAAGGTCTACGACGAGGGCCGCCTCGCCTCCGCGCCTTCGACCTTCCAGTCCACAGCTTACAAGGGTCCTGAATACAAGGGATGGCGCTATACTCTCCAGGTGGCTCCGGAGGACTGTACCGGCTGCCACCTGTGCGTGGAGGTCTGCCCGGCCAAGGACAAGGCCAATCCGCGCCACAAGGCCATCGACATGACCCCCCAGGCTCCCCTGCGGGAAGCGGAGCGTGAGAACTACGCCTTCTTCCTGGGCCTGCCCCATCCGGACCGCGCCTCGGTCAAGCTCGACCTCAAGGGCAGCCAGTTCCTGGAGCCCCTCTTCGAATACAGCGGCGCCTGCGCCGGCTGCGGGGAGACCCCCTACGTCAAGCTGCTCACCCAGCTCTTCGGGGACCGGGCCCTCATCGCCAACGCCACGGGCTGCTCCTCCATCTACGGCGGGAACCTGCCCACCACCCCCTACGCCGCCAACGCCGAGGGACGCGGGCCCGCCTGGGCCAACAGCCTCTTCGAGGACAACGCGGAGTTCGGCCTGGGCCTGCGCCTGGCGGTGGACCAGCACCACGAGCAGGCGACGGGGCTCCTGGCGCGCCTGGGCCCGGAGCTGGGGGAGGACCTGGTGGACGCCCTCCTCGCCGCGGGCCAGGGCACGGAGGCAGAGATCGCGGCCCAACGCGGGCGGGTGGCGCAGCTGAGGCGGAGGCTCGAGGGCCTGCCCTCCGCCGAGGCCCGGCGCCTGGAGGGCCTGGCGGACTACCTGGTGAAGAAGAGCGTGTGGATCGTGGGGGGGGACGGCTGGGCCTACGACATCGGCTACGGCGGCCTGGACCACGTGCTGGCCTCGGGCCGCAACGTGAACATCCTGGTGCTGGATACGGAGGTCTACTCCAACACCGGGGGCCAGGCCTCCAAGTCCACGCCCCTGGGGGCCGCGGCGAAATTCGCCACCGCCGGCAAGAACCTGCCCAAGAAGGACCTGGGCCTCCTGGCCATGGTCGGCGGCGGGGCCTACGTGGCGAAGGTGGCCCTGGGGGCCAAGGACGCCCAGTCCCTCCGGGCCTTCCAGGAGGCCGAGGCCTACCCGGGCCCCTCCCTGATCCTGGCCTACTCCCCCTGCATCGCCCACGGCTACGACCTGGCCCGGGGGGCGGACCAGCAGCGGCTGGCGGTGGAGACGGGCCACTGGCCCCTCTTCCGCTTCGACCCCCGGCGCACGCGAGAGGGGCTGCCCCCGCTCCAGCTGGATTCGGGTTCTCCCAGCCGCGACCTGGAGCTCTACGTCCGGAACGAGGCCCGCTACCGGATGGTGGAGCGGGCCCATCCCCAGGCCTTCGACCGCTACCTCGCCCTGGCCAAGCGGGACATCGCCCAACGGCGGGCGATCTACGAGTCCTGGGCCCAGGGGGCCCCTCCGGCCCGCGAGGAGTAGCCATGGACCTCAGCACTTCCTACCTCGGATTCCGCCTTCCCAGCCCCCTGATGGTCGGGGCCTCCCCCCTGGTGGACGACCTGGACGCGGTGCGGCGCCTGGAGGACGCGGGGGCGACGGCCCTGGTCATGCACAGCCTCTTCGAGGAGCAGCTCGTGCGGGACCAGGCGGCCACCTTCCTGGACGTCGAGCTGCACGCCCACAGCCATCCGGAGGCGGGCACCTACCTGCCGGAGCCTCGGGCCTTCCGCCTGGGCCCCGAGTCCTACCTGGAGCAGATCCGCCGGATCAAGAGGGCCGTGGACATCCCGGTGATCGCCTCCCTCAACGGCGTCACCCCCGCATCCTGGCTGAACTACGCCCGGATGATCGAGCTGGCCGGGGCCGACGCCCTGGAGCTCAACGTCTACTACCTGCCCACGGACCCCACGGAGACCGCGGCGGCGGTGGAGCGGCGCACCCTCGACATCGTCCGGACGGTGCGGGCGGAGCTGCGCATTCCCGTGGCGGTGAAGCTCTCGCCCTTCTTCTCCTCCCTGGGTCACTTCGCCCGGGAGGTGGAGGTGGCCGGCGCCGACGGGCTGGTGCTCTTCAACCGCTTCTTCCAGCCGGACCTGGACCTGGAGGAGCTGGCGGCGGTGCCGCGGCTGGAGCTTTCTGACTCCGGCGAACTGCTGCTGCGCCTGCGCTGGCTGGCCCTCCTCTTCCCCCACCTGCGGGTGGACCTGGCGGCCAGCGGGGGGGTGCACACGGGTCGGGACGCCCTCAAGGCCGTGGCCGCCGGCGCCAGCGCGGTGCAGGTGGTTTCGGCCCTCCTCCTCCACGGGCCCGAGCGCCTCCGCCAGCTCCGCCTGGAGATGGCCCAGTGGCTGGAGGAGCAAGAATACGAATCCCGGGGCCAGCTCCAGGGCAGCATTAGCCTCTCCAACGTCCCGGACCCCCAAGCCTTCACCCGGGCCCACTACCGTCCGGACCTTAACCGCTTGAAACC
>CAYSXG010000146.1:0-4397 GCA_964434895.1 uncultured Solibacteraceae bacterium
TCACCTCGACGCCGTCGTAGCCGCCGTCGCGGGCCAGCTGGGCGCAGCGGACGAAAGCGTCGATCTGCTTCTCCACGCCGCGCGCCGACAGCGCCCGCGGCGTGAACGGCGTGATCGGGCTGCGGATGCGCGAGGCCGACACCGAGAACGGATGGTAACCGTAGCGGCCGGAATGCAGGATCTGCAGCGCAATCTTGCCGCCCTCCTCATGCACCGCGCGGGTGATCTGCCGGTGCTCGCGCGCTGCGCCGCTGCTGCTGAGCTTGGAGGCGAAGGGCGAAACCCAGCCGGCGACGTTGGGCGAAAAGCCGCCGGTGACGATCAGACCGACGCCGCCGCGGGCGCGCTCGGCGAAGTAGGCCGCCAGCCGCGGAAAGTGCTTGCTGCGGTCTTCCAGCCCGGTGTGCATCGAGCCCATCAGGACGCGGTTGCGCAGCGTGGTGAAGCCCAGGTCAAGCGGTGCCAGCAGGTGCGGATAAGCGGCGGACAAAGCGGTGCTCCCCCAAAAGATCTTTCGGAACTGGCGCCGATATTAGCGGCTTGCCCTGCAGCAGCCTTGGCTGCGCCGCCGCAGCCTCGCCGCGCCAGGGCCATCCCCGGGCTTCCGCATGCTGCCCACAATGCGCCATGCAAAAGCGGGGCCGCTCCGGCAGCGCCGTGCAATCCCTGGACTCCCGATGAAACGACCCGCCAACGCCCTGCAACGCCTCGTCGCCACCGCCGCGCGCCTGCCCGGCCCCTTGCGCAACCGGGTCATCACCCTGGGGTTCACCTCGCAGGTGCGCTTCGCCGGCACCGGCGGCGTGCGGTTCGAGGTGCTGGAGGAAGGCCGCGCCGTGGCGGTGATGCGCAACCGCGGCAAGGTGCGCAATCACATCGGCGGGGTGCACGCCGCCGCCATGGCCCTGCTGGCCGAAACCTGCACCGGCGCCGTGTTCGGCCTGAGCCTGCCGGGCGACAAGCTGCCGCTGCGGAAAAGCATGCAGATCGACTATCTCAAGCCGGCCCAAAGCCGCCTGCGCCCCGAGGGCAACCCCCCCCTGCCCCAACGGGCGGGGCCTGGCCCCCCTGGGCCGTGGGCCCCGGCCGGCCCGTGGGCCTCCCCCTCAACCGCGTCTCCGGCATCCTCAGCGGCACGCCCGGCTCCGTCACGGCCGCGGCCCTCTACACCGTCACGGCCACCAACACCGGCGGGACCACGGGCCTGGGCCTCACGATCTCCGTGGTGACGGCCCCCACCATCACGGCCTTCGCCCCCGCCACGAACCCCGTGAACTACGGGGACAGCGTGGCCCTGAACTGGACCCTCGGCGGCGGGGCCCCCACGGTCCTCACCCTCGACGGGCTCAGCGTCCTGGGCAGCAGCACCTCCAACGTCCTCCCCGTGCGGCGGCAAAGCTACGCCTTGGCGGCCTCGAACGTGGCGGGGAGCGCCTCGGCCACCACCTCCGTGGCCGCCCGGGGGGTGGACCTGCTGGCGGGAACCCTGGTGGGGCCCGGCAGCGTGGACGGCTCCGCGACGGTCTCCCGCTTCTACCTCCCGGCGGCGGTGGCCATGGACGGCGCCGGCACCTTCTACGTCGCGGACAAGAACAACCACACCATCCGCAAGGTCACGGCCGCCGGCGCGGTGAGCACCCTGGCGGGAAGCGGGGGCCTCAGCGGCTCCACGGACGGGACCGGGTCCGGCGCGAGGTTCAAGAATCCCTCGGCCCTGGCCCTGGACGGCTCGGGCAACCTCTTCGTGGCCGATTCGGGCAACCAGACGATCCGCAAGGTGAGCCCCGCCGGCGTGGTGACCACCCTCGCCGGGAGCCCCGGCAACCCGGGCAGCACCGACGGCACCGGCGGCGGCGCCCTCTTCAACACCCCCGCCGGCGTGGCCGTGGACGGTTCGGGCAACGTCTTCGTATCCGATTCCCTCAACCACACCCTCCGGAAGGTCGCCTCCGGCGGCGTGGTCACCACCTTCGCGGGCAGCGCGGGGGCCCCCGGCTCCCTGGACGGCACGGGCATCGCGGCCTCCTTCGACACGCCGACGGGCCTGGCCATCGACGGCTCGGGCAACCTCTACGTGGCCGATTCCCTGAACCACACCATCCGGAAGGTGAGTTCCCTGGCGGTAGTGGGCACCCTCGCGGGCATGGCGGGAACGCCGGGCTCCACGGACGCCACGGGCCTCCTCGCGAGCTTCAACACCCCCACCGGCGTGGCCGTGGACGGCTCCGGCAACGTCTACGTGGGGGACAAGGGCAACGACCTCGTCCGCAAAGTGACCTCCGGGGGGGTCGTGAGCACCCTCGCCGGCATCGCCGGCAGCGCCGGCTCCCAGGACGGGAGCGCCAACGTGGAGTTCAACCAGCCCCAGGGCCTGGTGATGGACGGCTCGGGCAACCTCGTCATCGCGGATTCCGGCAACCACGTCCTGCGAAAGCTCACCGCCGGCGGCACCGCCAGCACCCTGGCCGGGGGGGTCGGGCCCGGCAGCGGGGATGGCAGCGGCGGCGGGGCGGGCTTCTACGGCCCCCTGGGCGTGGGGGTGGACGCCTCCGGGAACGCCTACGTGGCCGACACCCGCAACGCCACCCTGCGCACCATCTCCACCTTGGGCGCGACCGCCACCCTCGCCGGGAGCGCCGGCACCCCCGGGAGCTCCGACGGGAGCGGGGCCGCCGCGCGCTTCAATGGCCCCGACGGCGTGGCCGTGGACGCCTCGGGCCTGGTCTACGTGGCGGACACGGCCAACCACACCATCCGCAAGATCACCTCCTCCGGGGCCGTGGGCACCTTGGCGGGCTCCCCCGGCACCTTCGGGACCACGGACGGGACGGGGACCTCCGCGCGCTTCACCTCCCCCCAGGGGGTGGCGGTGGACTCCAGCGGCAACGTCTACGTGGCGGATACGGGCAACCACACCATCCGCAAGATCACCCCCGCCGGGGCGGTGACCACCTTCGCGGGGATGGTGGGGGCCCCGGGGGGCACGGACGCCACGGGAACCGCCGCCCAGTTCAACGCCCCCGAAGGCGTGGCGGTGGATACCGCCGGCAACGTCTACGTGGCGGACACGGGCAACCACACCATCCGCAAGATCACCTCCGCGGGGGTGGTCACCACCCTGGCCGGGACCGCCTCCGCCCCCGGCTACATCGACGCCACCGGCCCCCTGGCGCGCTTCCTCTCCCCCCACGCCCTCACCGTCAACGCCGCCGGCACCCTCTTCGTGGCCGACACCGGCAACCACACCATCCGCAAGGTGACCGCCGGCGGCGTGGTCACCACGGCGGGGGGCCAAAGCCTGGCCACGGGGCCCAGCCCCGGCCTCCTCCCCTCCACCCTGGGCAGCCCCAAGGGCATCGCCATCACCTCCAACGGGGACCTGCTCATCACCACCGGCAACGGCGTCATCCAGCTCACGGCGCCGTTCTAGGGGCGGCCTCGGTCATCATGGGGGAGCTTCCCCGGAGTCGTGATGGCCTATCGCATCCTTTCCCTGGACGGAGGCGGGTCCTGGGCCCTGATCCAGGCCCGCGCCCTCGGAAAGCTATACGGAGAGCAGACCTCGGGCTGGGAGATCCTGGCGCGCTTCCAGCTGGTGGCGGCCAATTCCGGCGGCAGCCTCGTGGCGGGCTGCCTGGCGGTGGGCATGAGCCCCGCGGACATCGTCGCCTCCTTCGAGGACGAGGGCTGGCGTCGCCTTCTCTTCCACGCCCTGCCCTGGCCCGAGCGGCACCTGAACCCCCTGGCCTGGGCCATCGGGGGCCCCCGCTACGACACCGAGGCCAAGCTCGCCGGCCTTCGCAAGCGGCTGGGGGAATCGGGGGACCTCCCCCTGGACCGCCTCGCGGAAGCCCAGGGACGGCCCCTTCCGGACCTGCTCATCACGGCCTTCGACTACGACCGGGCCCGGGCCCTCTACTTCCGCAGCCGTCCGGATTCCCGGGCCGCCAACTTCCCGCCCTCCCCGGCCCCCACCCTGGCCGAGGCGCTGCACGCCTCCTCCACGGCCCCGGTGAAGTACTTCGACCGGCCCGCGGAAGTGCTCCATCGCCGGGCCTGGGACGGAGGCCTGGCCGGGCTGAACAATCCGGTGCTGGCGGCGGTGACCGAGGCCGTGGCCAACGGCGAGGCCCCGGAGGGGCCCGCCGTGCTCTCCTTGGGGACGGGTTCCGGGGTGCTCCCCCCGGTTCCCCCCTCGCTCCCGGTCGAAATTCAACGAATAGGCTCGCCACGCCGCATGGGACGCGTTGTTCACCGGCACTGCCTGCTGGTGCCCTTCGAGCCAGGCGATCACCTGGCGCACTGCGGGGTCTGAGCGGGGGACGCCCGCCAACGGGAGGGGAAGGACCAAGAGGCCCGGCCGTTTGCCATCGGCTGCCCCGAACCGTCTGGGTGCG
>CAYSXG010000146.1:4407-7276 GCA_964434895.1 uncultured Solibacteraceae bacterium
ACGGCGAGGCCCCGGCGGGGCTCGCCGGGCTCTCCTTGGGCACGGGTTCCGTGGTGCTGCCCCAGGTCCCCCCACCCCGGGTGGCCCGGAGGGAACTGGGCCAGGAGCGGGAGGAGCCCTCCCAGATCAAGGACGTGGGGAGGCTGGCCCTCTGCATCCTGGACGACCCGCCGGACGCCGCCACCTTCGTCGCCCACACCCTCCTGAGCCGGCGGATGCCCGGGCCGGGCGGCCCTCCGCTGGGCTCCGGCCCGGTGGTGCGCATGAACCCCCTGGTGCAGCCCCTTCGGGACGGCGAGGGCGTCTTCCAACTGCCGGTAGGCCTGGACCTGGACGCCTTCGTCGCCCTGCGGGACCTGGACATGGACGCGGTGGAGCCCGAGCAGGTGCGGCGCATCGATCGGCTCACGGACCTATGGCTGGAAGACCAGGTCCCCAACCAGCCCATCCGCGCCGGCGCGGACCTGGGGGTCGAGATCGGCCACCGCTGGTTCGGCGAAGCCAAGAAGGCCTGGGAGGCCCTGGCCTAGCTTTCCAGCACGTGCAGCGCCAGCTCCGGATAGGTGCGCAGCAGGGGGGCCTTCGAGCCCTTGCCGATGCCGATGAGCCAGCAGCGCTCCTCGGCGATGGCGGTGGCCGTCTGGGGCCGGTTCCGCAGGAAGGGTCCCGGCTCCAGGAAGCCTGAGTGAAGCTTTTCCGGGGCCAGCACCTCCCGCCGGCCCCCCCGCTCCAGGCGCACGGTCCCGATGACCAGCTGATAGAGGGTGTCGGCGGGCTCCCCGGCGCGGAAGAGCGGTTCCCCGGCCTCCGCCAAGCGCTGCTGGGGGTTCAGGGTGAACTTGTGCTGCAGCTCGTGAAGCCGCTGCTTGGTGTCCCGCAGGCGCGTGGCGAACTGCTGGCAGAGGAGGCGCGTGAGGCCCGGATAGCCGTTCAGCATGGCCTCCAGGTGGTCCAGGCCCAGGCTCAGGGCGAGGGTCTTTCCCACGCTGCGCACGAAGGCCGAGCGCCGGTGCGTGCCCAGGAGGGACATCTCCCCCACGATGGCCGGGCGCTGGAGATCGCATTCGTTGGTGGCCAGGAGGGTGGGCCTCGTCGCCGGGGGCACCGGCGCCAGCTCCACCACGTAGGCCCCCTTGAGCACGATGAAGACCTCCTGGGAATCCTCCCCGTCCCGCACGAGGAATTCCCCGTCCCGGTAGGCTCGCGGCTGGATGCCGGGGTTCTGGCGCGCCAGGCGCAGCAGCTCCGAATCCTCGTCCAGCCCCAGGCTTTCGAGCTCGAAGCGGTCCGGCATGGGTTCACCTCCTCGGGTCGGGGCCCGGATGCATCTTCATCCAGGCCCGGAGGGCTGTCCAATGGGGATCCTCTTAGGACCTCCGCCACCTCGCCAGGCCCGTGGCCCCGAGGGTTCCCAGGGAAAGGAGGCCCAGGAGGGGCAGCAGGCGCCAGGGGCCGCCGCGGCTGCCGGAATGCCAGGCCACCAGCTCCGACTCCCAGGCGCTGACCTCGCTTTGGGGCTGGAGCCGGCCATCCGCGGGGGTGTAGAGGGCCAGGACCCGCCGGCCCCCGGTCTCCAGCTCCAGGCTCCATCGGGGCTCCCCTCGCCGCAGGTAGAGGTAGGCCGAGCGCAGGCGAAGGCCCGGCGCCAGGTCCTGCCCCAGGGCCTCCAGGGCCCGGGGCCCCTCCCGCCGCAGGCGCTCCCCCGCCGCCTCCGGCAGCGGGAGCGCGGGCAGCCCCGGATGGCGCTCCCGCCACCAGGAGCGCCCCAACAAGAGGGCCCCCGTGAGGCCCATGAGCAGGAGGGGCGCGGAGAGGGCCGGGGAGAGGCGATGGAGACGGGCCAGCATGGCTCTAGGGTGACAGGGCCCACGCGACGAGAAGGGCCCCGCATGGTTCCGGGGCCTCGTGCCCTCCGTTCTCTCACCTGAACGACCGGGCAGGGCTCACCCTTGGTGAATTCATTACTTCAATCCGACTTAAGGCTCCCCAAAGGACCGGCAAGAAATCTTGACGCCCCTCGTTACGTTGGCCGACCCTTTTCGCTATGCGTCTCTCCTTCGCCCTTCTGTTGGCCATTCCCCTCGTCGCGAATCATCCGCCGGAATGGTCGCGGCCCGTTGCGCCCTTCCGCATCGCGGGTCCGGTCTATTTCGTCGGCACCGAAGAACTGGGCTGCTATCTCATCAAGGGAACCGAAGGAGACATTCTCATCAACACGGGGCTGGCGGATTCGCCGCCGCTCATCCTGGCGAGCCTCGGCAAGCTCGGCGTGAATCCGAAGGACATCCGCATCCTGCTCACGAACCAGGCCCACTCCGACCATGTGGGCGGTTTCGCCGGAATGCAGAAGGTTACCGGCGCGAAGATCTGGTCCACCGCCGGCGACGCGCCCCTGCTGGAGACGGGAGGTGCCGCGGATCCTGGCGATCTCGGGCGCTTCACGCCCGTGAAGGTGGACCGTGTCCTGAAGGACGGCGAGACGATAGACATCGGTGGGATCCAGATCAAGGTTTCAACCACGGCGGGCCATTGGCCCGGAAGCGTCAGCTACGAGCTGATCTTCCAGGAAGACGGGAAGGAACGGAGGGCGCTCTTTGTCAACCTGCCGACGGTCGTGATGCCGCTGCAGAACTCGAAGTACCCGCACATCGTGGCGGATCTACGGATGAGCCTGGCGCGGCTGAAGACCCTGCACCCTGGCCTCTGGGTCGCCGCCCATGCCTCTCAGTGCGAGCTGGCGGAAAAGGCGAAGACCGGGCGCTTCGAGGACCCTGCCGGCTATTCCCAGGCCGTGGTGGAATGCGAGGCGAGCTTTGAGGCCAAATTGGCGAAAGAGCTTGGGCAAGGGCTTGCCCCCGGTAAGTAAGAA